>NZ_JBIMSN010000078.1:0-45298 GCF_043944905.1 Antrihabitans spumae | reverse complement strand
ACCGTCACGCAGCATCAGCTGCATGACCCACGAGGATCTGTCCAAGATCCTTGACACACCTCAGTGCTCGGTCCGCAGTACGTGTCCATATCCGTCGCACACCTGCTTGGTGGCGAGGCGTCCTTTTCGCGTGAGCCGCCTGACGTCCATGGTCCCCGTTCGTAGGTGTGCGCCTACTTTAGATGATCGGTCAGCACACCCTGCTCGCCGAAGAGTTCGGTGCGCCAACGAGTCGAGGAGTGCGGTGGCATCGACGTCGTCGGGGTGAAAGCCGTTGTGGTTGTAGGCGCGCAGATGTTCGATGACGACGCGTGCGAGGAACGGTGAATGTCGCAGTGCCGCAATGCTTCGCACCAGTCGTCTCGGGTTGTACGTCGCGCGGTCACCGAGCAGCGAAATGGCCGTGAAGATGATGACGATGGGGAAGAACAGCGCGTTGACGAGGAACATCGTGAAGATCCGCAGACGTTCGCTTCCGCCCGTGTGCCGGTACACGTCGAACGCGACCGACTTGTGCTCGGACTCCTCCAGCGCGTGCCACAGCAGCATCGAACGAACCTCGGTCTCGCCGAGCAGTTCCTGCGCCTCCGGACTGGTCAGCAGCCGTTCGGCGACGGTGGCCGTGTAGTGCTCCAGCGCGGCTGTGACTGCAAGCTGGAAGCGCTTCGGCACGATACGATCGGTGCGGATCAGCAGATTGTGCGCGAATCGATCGACAAGCCTTGTCGGATAACCCATCTCACGAAGACGATCGTTGAGCGCTCGATGTTCGCGACCGTGCGTGACCTCCTGGCCGATGAAGCCCCGCACCTGCTTCTTCAGTTCTGGATCGGTGATCTTGTCCTGGTAGTGCTTCACGGACCGAATGAAGAAATCTTCACCCTCCGGGAACATGGCCGACAGCACGGCAACGGCGTGACTCATCACCAGGTCGCCCTGGACGTAGTGCCGATCGAGTCCGCCCGTTGGATACGAGAAGGCGATTCGACGTGTCTTCACGGCGCGCTGAGGTATGGGCTGAGCACTCATTGTGATCTCCTGTTGTCGGGCGGATGGAAGAACGAACTGAGCAGAGACGATCCCTGCGCGCCTGCAATCGCGAATTTGATGAGTTCGCGCACGGCGGACTGCCGACCGCGAGCATCCCCGTCGATGATCGAGTGCACGCGTAGGCCCGTGTAGAGGGCTTCGACGCCGCTGATGATGTCGTCGATGAACGGCATGTTTGCCAGGTCGGGGAAGTATTCCGTGATGACGGAGCGGCTCATGTCGTTGAGCTGCTTGGGGATTGCTGCAACTTCCTCGCGCAGCTCGTCGTCCGTGCGTGCCGCTACGGTCAACTCCAGCAAGGCAGCGAAGTTGCGGTCGTTGTACAGCGACCACAGCACGTCCAACGCTTCGGGTGCGGTCCGCCTCGACGGTGGCAAGGCCCCGAAACGGCGGCGAAACTCCTCGGCTCTCTGGCCGATCAGGTGCTCGGCCAACGCTGCGACCAGATCGGACTTCGTCGGAAAGTGATGCGCCAGAGCACCCCTCGACACTTCGGCCTGGCGCACCACGTCGTTGGTCGACAGCCCCGCGTAACCGGATTCGCACAGGCAGTCGACCGCCGCGTCGAGCAGCCGGTTTCGCATTGCGTCGACGCGTTGCTTCTGGGTCATCCGGATCGGAGAGCGCACAGCCCGACGCGATAGCGGAAGGTACCTACAGGCAAGGCTGCCGGTAGTAACAGTTAGTTCAGCTTTTGGCGTCAGCGATCGAACGCGATATCCAGCTCGTCGGTTTCGGGGATCGATTGGCAGGCGAGGCGCACACCTCGGTCGAGTTCGTACTGGTCCAGCGTGTCGTTCACGAGCATCGTCACCACACCCGAACGCAACGAATAGGCGCAGCCGCCGCAGTTTCCCTCACGGCAGACGTAGGGCGCGTCCAGGTCGTTGTCGAGCAGAACATCGAGCAGCACCTGATCTCGCGGCCAGTTCAGCGTGTGCACTTCGCCCTCGAGGTCGACGGTGGCTATCGCTCCGGAATTCGACGACACTGCCGGTGCGGTGGCGCGCTCCGCGAACGCATCGGTGTTAGCGAGACGAAAACTTCCTTGTGGATCATGTCCGGCGAAGCGCCGGCGGACGACAGTGCCCGTCCTGCGACCTCCATAAACGGCGCTGGCCCACAGATGAACGCTCGCTGCCCCGCCACATCGCCGAAGATCTCGCGCAGCGTCTCGTGGGTGGGGAGTCCCGAGGTCGATTCCAGCCAGTGCTGCACGGAGAGCCGAGTTGGATGCGCACCGACAAGCGCACGCAGCTGGTCGTCGAAGATGACCGATTGTGGATCGCGATTGGCGTAGACCAGACGAATTGTGTTGCTGTGCTTCGCCAATGCGGTCTGCAGAATCGACATGATCGGTGTTATGCCACTGCCCGCAGCGACGAGCACGAAGTCGTCGTCCCAGTCGGTCGGAGTGAACATCCCGCCGGGCCGTAGTGAGTCGAGGCTCATTCCAGCAGTTGCGTTGTCGCACAACCAGTTCGAACCGTGTCCACCGTCGACACGCTTGACCGTGACCTGCAACTGGCGGCCTGCGGACGGCGTGCTCGACAGCGAGTAGCAACGCGACACCGAATCGTCGGCATGCGGAATGCGCAGGGTCAGGAACTGACCGGGGGTGTAGGGGAACGCCTCTTCGCTGCCACTTGGGACATCGAAGACGATGGAGACTGCGTCGGACGTCTCCTCGATCACTTTGACTATCTCGAGCGAGTGCGCTGACGAGCGGGCGTCGTTGGCCTTCGTTGCGGTCATGGTCAAAGTGTGGCTGATAAATGAGCCATTGACAAATGGCACATGCATGAGTGACCCTGTTAAGCATGACGAACGCAGGGTCAACGACGACCCCAATTCGGCCGGTACCCGTATCGGCTTCAATTCCGTCCAGGCTCGCGGCGATGGCGACATCCGTGACGCTACGGCCGCTGACCAGCGCATTACCGCTCAACGCGCGTGCCGTGTGGGCATCACGGCAGTTGATCGCGGGGTTCATGTCCACACTCGGACCGCCGTTGCGGGGAACGAAAGTAGTCCAGGTTCGATCCGGTGCGGTCCGTGGCGAATGGGTCGCAGCACCTGGCGTCGAATTCGGTGACAGAGCGGTCTACTACATCCACGGCAGCGGCTATGTGATCTGCTCGGCACGCACACACCGCGGTCTCGCGTCCAGACTCTCGCGCGCCACTGGATTGCCGGTCTTCCTCGCCGACTACCGCCTCGCACCCGAGCATCCGTTTCCCGCGGCTGCGGACGACATCGAAGCCGGCTACCGCTGGTTGCTCGAACGTGGCTTCCTGGCAAGCGATCTCGTTGTCGCGGGCGATTCCGCAGGCGGACATCTCGCACTCGATCTGATGATCGAGAACGCGCGGACCGCGACCCCGCAACCTGCTGCGTGCGTTATGTTCTCGCCGCTCGTCGACATTTCCTTCGGATTGTCGGCAGATCAGGAACGGGTCCGCCCCGATCCGATGATCACAGCGCAGGGAGCACGTGAACTTGTCGCCCTCTACATCGCCGGACACGATGCCAAGCACACCCGCTTGACTCTGAAACTGGCTGCTGGAAGCAACCTTCCGCCGATCCTCGTGCAGGCGGGTGAGGTTGAGATGTTGAGCGCAGACGCCAGGTACCTGCAGCAAACCGTGCGGGCGGCCGGCGGTAGGTGCGACCTCGAAATCTGGCCTGGCCAGATGCACGTCTTCCAAGCGCTGTCGCTCCTGATCCCGGAAGCCAACCACGCCGTCGCACGGGCAGCGCACTTCATCACCACGTCGCTCGAACAGACGGCGACACTTACAGAAAGGCGGGTCAGCTGATGCTGGGACTCGACACCCTGCTTGCCCCGTTCACTCGTAACGGTCGCTCGCACAAGGCGAAAGCGGTCGTCACCGGCGCGGGAAGCGGCATCGGCCGTGCCTTCGCGCTGGAACTCGCAGCTCGTGGCGGCGAGGTCATCTGCGCCGATATCGACAAGGAGCGCGCTGAGGAAACCGTTCGCATCATCGAACGGGTCTACGGCACAACGGCGCACGCGTTCTTCTGCGACGTCGGCCGCCGTGAGGACGTGGAAAGCCCTGCGTTGCATGCGGAACTGATCTTCAAAGGACCGCCGAGCCTGGTGATCAACAACGCCGGAGTCGGCATCGGTGGAAAGCCGGTCGGCAGTATCGGTCTCGACGACTGGAAGTGGGCACTCGACATCAACCTCTGGGGTGTCGTGTACGGCTGCGAGTTGTTCACACCCCAACTTCGTGCCGCCGGCCGAGGCGGAATCATCAATGTCGCCTCCGCCGCCGGATTCGCCGCGGCACCATCGATGGCCGCACACAACGTGTCCAAGGCGGCAGTGATGTCGCTGTCGGAAACGATGGCCGCCGAGCTCAGCGGGACCGGCGTCAACGTCACCGTGTTGTGCCCGACTTTCGTCAAGACGAACGTCGCCAAGGACGGCCGCATCACCGCCAAGTCGTCGCAACTCGCGGACACATTGATGCGACTGACCGGCTTCTCGCCCGAGAGCGTCGCCAAGACAACTCTCGACGCCCACGACAAAGGCAAGCTCTACGTACTCCCGCAGCTCGACGCCAACCTCGTCTGGCATCTCAAGCGGCATTTCCCCGCGCAGTACGCGTATGGCATCGGAATGCTCAATCGCATTCTCCCCCAAGAAGACACGGCGGCCGCACCGGCGCCGAGCTCCACTCAGAAGACAGGAGTCTGACCATGGCTATGGACCTCGAAAAAATGCTGCAGATGATCAAAGACAAGCAGTGGGCACTTGCCGACATCGACTGGGACGGACCAGGGGCGGACACCATCAGCCCCGAAATGCACGCCAAACTCAAGCCGTTCATGGCGGATCTGATGTGGATCGAAAACGTCGGTGCGCGAGGCTTCGCGGCAATGGCCAAGAAGGCGCCGAACGACACTCTCAAGAGCATCTACGAGCACTTCCACGCTGAAGAACAGAAGCACGCCAATGCGGAACTCGCACTGATGCGACGCTGGGGCATGCTCGACGGCGACAAGATTCCCGAGCCGAACATCAACGTCAAGATCGTCATCGACTGGCTCGATCGCTACGCCGACGGTATGTCGCTTTCGTTCCTCGGCACGGTCATCCCGATGCTCGAGGTCGCCCTCGATGGCGCACTGATCAAGTTCATCACCGACGAAGTTCCCGATCCCGTCGCGCAGCAGGTGTTCAAGCGGATCAACAACGACGAATCACGCCATTTGGCAGTCGGTTTCGAGGTAATGGATCTGCTGGGTCATGCCACCGCTCGCAAACTTGCCATCGACCTGGTCGGCGGCTGGCTCAACCCGTCGCTGATCATCGGCGCGCTGAGTTATGTCCCGCTGTTGAACAAGATGCGCGACAACATCGTTGCCATGGGCGTCGACGAGGAGCGCCTCTACGGCGCGATGAATCGCTTCAAGGCTGCAGGCGAACGCGGTGACTTCGCCAAGCGGCTGCCGATGTACCAGATCATCAAGTACCACGGCTCCATGGTCATCAACCGCAAGCACCCGTACCACCTCCTTGCCGACACGCTGGTCAAGGTGACGGCGCACGTGCCGGAACGCTTCATTCATTCCGATCCCAAGTGGGCGCAGGAACTGACCTACGAGCCTGTCGCATGAGTAAGTCCGCGCCACTGGACGTGGCAATCATCGGCGGCGGATTCGCCGGCATCGGTACCGCAATTCGGTTGAAACAGAAGGGAATCACCGATTTCGCGATCTTCGAACGCGACACTCGCGTCGGTGGCACCTGGCGGGACAACACCTACCCGGGGGCGGCGTGCGACATCCCGTCGCGGCTCTACTCCTACAGTTTCGCTCCCAACCCCGACTGGTCGCACACCTACTCCGGCAGTGCCGAGATCCTCGGCTACGTCGAGTCGATGGTCGAAGAGTTCGGTCTGCGCAACCACTTTCGGTTCGGGCACACCGTCACGAACCTGCAGTTCGACGAGGAAGCCGGCCTATGGACGGTGACCTTCGACGGTCGCAAACCCAAGGTTTTCGCCCGCTCTGTAGTCGTGGCGTCGGGACCGTTGGCCAATGCCAGCCTGCCGAACATCAAGGGCATCGACACCTACGAGGGCCATAAGGTCCACAGCGCGAAGTGGGATCACGACTACGACTTCGCAGGCAAGAAGGTCGCCGTCGTCGGCACCGGTGCCAGCGCGGTCCAGATCGTTCCCGAATTGGTGAAGCAGGCCGAGTCGGTGAAGGTGTTCCAGCGCACTGCCGGTTGGGTGCTGCCCCGAGTGAACCGGCGCACCAACAGTGTGTCCAAGATGCTGTATCGCCAGTTCCCTGTCACGGAATCCCTTGCGCGGCAAGCATGGTTCTGGGGACACGAATCGGTGGCACTCGGTGTCGTGTGGAACACCCCGCTTACTCGCGTCGTCGAAACCGTCGGCAAGGCGCATCTTCGTGCGCAGGTGAAGGATCCGTGGTTGCGGCGTCAACTCACCCCCGACTTCCGCGCAGGTTGCAAGCGGTTGCTGATGACAAGCGACTACTACCCGGCGTTGCAGAAGGACAACTGCAAACTGATCACCTGGCCGATTGCGACGTTGTCTCCCAAAGGCATTCGGACAGTCGAGGGTATCGAGCACCAGTTCGACTGCATCGTGTTCGCGACCGGTTTCGACGTGTCGAAGACGGGCACTCCAATTCCGATCGTCGGTCGGCACGGCCGGGTGCTTTCGGACGAGTGGAGCAAGGGTGCCTACGCCTACAAGAGCGTCGCGGTGTCGGGCTACCCGAATCTGTATCTGACTTTCGGACCCAACTCGGGTCCGGGACACAGCTCCGCCCTGGTGTACATGGAAGCGCAGATCGACTACATCACCGATGCGGTCCGCACCGTTCTCGACAAGAACCTCACGATGCTCGACGTGCGGCGCGACGTCCAGGACCGCTACAACGCCGATATTCAACAGCGTCTCGAATCGACGACGTGGAATTCGGGTTGCCAGAGTTGGTATCTCACCGAGGACGGCTTCAACGCCACGATGTTCCCCGGCTTCGCCACGCAGTACGCGCACCAGCTGCGCAAGCTCGACCTGCGCGACTTCGTGCTGGCGTCGGATGCGACGAAGCTCGGCAACCGTCCGAGTGAACGCGCCGCTGTGAGCTGATGGCCGTCGGTCGGGTAGCGCCCGTTCCCGCTGTACTCACCCGTGCGGGGGCACGGGCGCTACGCCTCGTCGGCTATTCCATCTCAGCCGCCATAGGTGACCCGACCGAATTCCGGATCGACGAACTCGCCCGCGCAGCAGGCACAACGACGAGAAACGTACGCGCCTATCAGGAGCGTGGACTGCTGCCACCGCCGACCAGGCATCGCGGCAGGGCATCCATCGACGACCGAACCCATCTTGAGCGACTGAAGATCATCGATTCGCTGCTGCAACGGAAGTTCACGTCCGCTCACATCGGTGGGATCATCTCGTGCTTGGAATCGGGCCGAGACCTGAGCGAGGTGCTCGGTTTCGAGCCCGCCACAGGCGAAGACTCCGACGACGGCACCATTCGAATTCCACTCGACCTCGTCGACAATTTTCTCGGCGTCGGCGGTTCGCAGATGATCGACAAACTTGTCGGACTCGGACTTGCCACCGCGAACGCCGACGCATCGACGGTCACGTTCACCGAGCCCCGCCTGCTCGATATCTTCACCGATCTGAATCGCTACGGCCTCCAGCTGCGCGAACTTGTCGAGCTGTACGAGTCGGTCGCGTCGGCGGTCGGTGGCATCGCACGCTTGATGGTCGATGCGGCGAAAGGTCGTGTTGCCGTTGGCCTCTCGGCCGATTCGCGCGAACCTACCGACGAGGACCGAACGGCGATACTCGACCACATGCGTGCACTGGGCGTCGCTGCCGTCAACACCAGTCTGCATGCTGCGCTCGACGACCTCGTCGACGAAGCAATCGCCGACGTCGCGCCCGCCGCGGCACTGCGGCGGGCGTGATGTCCGCCGTCGCGTTGAGCGGAATCATCGACTGGCACGAGCTCGCCGGCTGGTCGACTTTCACGATCGAGCTTGTCACCATCCCGATCTTTTCCGCCGTCGCAGGTCTCATCACCAACTGGACCGGCGTGTGGATGCTGTTCGCACTCGTGAAGTTCGCCGGCTTCCGGGTTCCGGGACTCGCGGCGATCTATCCGTGGTTCCCGAGGAGGGTCCAGATTCTGCCGATCTTCGCCGCGGGCGGACGGTTCGGCTTTCAAGGATTCATCCCCGCTCGAAGCGAGAAGATGGCGTCGATGGTGGTCGACAAAGCCATCTCACGGATCGGCGGACCCAGCGACTTCTTCCGCCAACTCGAACCTGCCGCGATCGCGAATCAATTCGCCTCGATCATCGCCTCGGACCTGAGGTCGACTGTGGACGCGGTGATCCAGCATGCGTATCCCGATCTGTTGGACGACCTGCCACCACGGGTCCGCGAAGTCGTTTACGCGCGCGTGGCCGAGGAACTACCAGAGCTCGCGAACCGGGCGTTCAACGAGATCGGCGAACACGTCGACGAACTTCTGAACGTCAAGACGATGATCATCGAATGTCTCGCCGCACGACCGGAGTTGTTGAAAGACGTCGTGCAAGGTATCGGAGCACCCGAACTTCGCTTTATGGTCCGCAGCGGCCTGCTCGGTTTCCCGTTCGGCATCCTGCTGGCGCTGTACCTGCATGTCCACCACAGCATCCCGGTGGTCGGCGTGCTCCCCAACTGGCTGGTTATCCTCTGCGGCGCCGCGATGATCGGCGTCACGGTCAACGTCATCGCTGTGCGCGTCGTATTCACTCCGGCCGTTGCCAAGCCCTGGTACCTGTGTCCGTGGCGTCAGGCCAGGTTCGCTCGTCGGCAGGAGGCCGCGGCAACCGATTTCGGCCACGCGATCGCCCATCAGGTCATCACGATGCCGGTTATCGTCGGGCACCTGATCGACGGCCCGAACGGTGACAAGACCAAGAAGCTGCTCAATCGAGTTCTGGCCGAAGAGATCGACCGCATCCTCGGCCGGATGAAGCCGCTCGTGAGTGTTGCCGTCGGCGCACGGCGGATGAAAGCAATACGGCGCGGGTCGACGAGCACCGCAATTGCAGTGGTACCGGAGTTGGCGACCGATCCCGAATTCAACCGGGTGCAGGCGCAGAAGCTCGACCTGCTGTGCGCGCAGAAGCTGCGCGAGCTACCGCCGGAAGACTTCGTAGAACTGCTCTATTGCGCGGTCGAGCAGGATGCGTGGCTGCTGTATCTGCACGGCGCAGTGCTCGGCGTCGCCGTCGGCTGCGTGCATCTGCTGATCTTCGGGGCCTAACTAGGGAATCACGATGCAGAAGGGTCCGATCGGAATTCCTCGTCCGATGGTGACCTCGACGTTGCTGAAGGACGATCCGTCACCGATGGACGCCGTGACCCAGAATCGACCGTTCTGACGCGGTGTCCACGTCGTCTCGACGCGACCGTTGACAGGGAACGCGTTGATCGCGCCGAACGAGGCCAATCCGGTCGACTGGAAGAAGACCTGGTCGCCGTTGTCGGTAGTTGCGGTGAGTTTGTAGGTGCAGCCTGCGCCGTAGACATTCGACGATCCGGTGCTGAGGCCAGGTTCGATGTTGATGCTGGTGACGCCTGCCGAGGCAGTCGGCGCGGAAAGCACCATGGTGAGCGCTGCAGTTCCGAGTACAGCGGTGGCAGCTGCCAACCGTGATCCCTGTCGTTTACGGTTCATGGTTCTCCCTGACTCGGACGTAAAGGTGTTACTGGAGTGGTAAAAGTTACTGGAGTGACAGAATGCCACTCGTAAGCTACCTGGCAAAGTCATTCTGCCTGACGTAGGTCATTGTGACTCAATCGAAATTTCCGGTTACACCCCGTAGCGGCGATCCACTCCGGCCACCGGCAACGGCGGATCGTTCTCGCTAGGCTCGGACTGATGTTGATTTGGATCAACGGCGCATTCGGTGCTGGAAAGACCCATACCGCTTTCGAATTGCACCGGCGCGTGCCGAACTCGCACGTCGCCGATCCTGAGCTCATCGGATTTGCGATCCACAGAATGCTGCCCGCGACCGCTCGGGTCGACTTCCAGGATCGACCGCAATGGCGTTCAGCGGTTGTGTCGACGCTGGCCGATGCGGTTGTGGCACACGACGGTCCTGTCATCGTTCCCATGACTCTGGTGAACCCTGACTATTTCGACGAGATCATGACAGGGCTCGTCACTGCAGGCATCGAAGTGCGGCACTTTGCGCTCATCGCCACGCCGGAAACGCTGCGCAAACGACTGCGGACTCGGGTCGGGTACGTGATCGGTCGTGTGGTGGGTCGGGACGAAACCTGGGCGATGGCACAGATCGACCGGTGCGTTGCCGCGCTTGCGACGGACCGGTTCGCCGAGCACATCGCCACCGACGACCGCGGTATCGACGACGTCGTGGAAGAGATCGCCGGACGGGTCGGTCTCGGCCTCGACGAGCCGCCGCTCGGTGCGGTCCGCTACCAGGTGCGCCGAGCGGCGGTCGGTCTGGCGCACATCAGATTCTGAGTCGGGTGAGACAAATACGGTTGTCCGAATCCGTGGAGCACAGCCATGATCAGAAGATGCCGAGCGACGAATACAGCTTCAGCGACGACCCTGCGCGGATCGATCGGCACGCGATCAGCGCCTTCCTGATGGCCCACGCCTACTGGGCGACCTGGCGGACTCATGAGGACATTTCTGCAGCCATCGACGGGTCGTGGCGGGTTATCGGCTGCTACGACCGTGGCGGCGAGCTTGTCGGCTTTGCCCGCGCGATCTCCGACGGCGTCAATTTCGGCTACCTCGCGGATGTGTTCGTTTTGCCAGCTCATCGCGGTAACGGACTCGGTGTGCAGCTGGTCACCGAGATGATCGAGAACGGTCCGGGCAGGACGTTTCGCTGGATGCTGCATACGGCCGACGCCCACGACCTCTATCGCAAATTCGGCTTCGGAGAACCGAATTCGTCGCTGCTGGAGCGAGCCAGTACGCGCGGTTAGGCGCGGGGTTCGTCGTCGCCGTTTTTGTGACCGCGACGGGCGGCGTTGTCGAAGATGCCGAGAAGCTCGCACGGTCCGCCCTCTGCACCTATGGCGTGAGGGAGCATCGTGGGAAACTCTGCGGCCTGGTTCGTTTCGATCCGGAAACGCTGATTGCCCAGCATCAGGATGGCGGTGCCGGACAGGACGACGAGCCACTCGTGCCCGGTGTGTGCGCGCATTCGTGCGGGGTTGTCCGGCGGCGGATTGGTCAGGCGCTGACGCACGACCATGATGCCGGGTTGTGCCTTGATCGGCCAGCGCAGCATTGCGTTGGCCGCGTCGATGATCGGATTGGCGATCACGTTGTCGGTGGCCGTCTCGACAAGTTGATCGAGCGAGGTGTCGAGCGCCCGTGCGAGGGTGACGAGTTGGTCGAGAGCCAAACGGCGCTGACCGTTCTCGATGCGGCTGAGCGTGGACTGGCTGACGTGCGCGCGGGCGGCGAGTTCGTCGAGGGACAAGCCTTGCGCCACCCTCAAGGCGCGGATGCGTTTGCGCACCAGGCTGTCCAACTCGCCGTTGTCTTGCGTCATACGCAACATTGTATGCCTATAGGGCAATCCCTGGTTATGGTCGATTCATCGCCTCGAACACTGAGGTTTGGAGAAGAAGGAGACGACATGAGTGCAACAACCAGCACCGAAGCAAACGACAAGACACTCGACGCCATTGTGATCGGTGGCGGTGCGGCCGGACTCAACGGTGCCCTGATGCTCGCGCGCTCACGTCGGTCTGTGGTTGTGATCGACAGCGGCACACCACGAAACGCGCCCGCCGCGGGTATCCACGGACTGCTCGGCCAGGACGGAACTCCGCCGGCCGTGCTGCTGGAACGGGGTCGCGCCGAAGTACGCGGCTACGGCGGCACGATCGTGACCGGAGAGGTCGTGCACGCGGCACCGGCCGAGGAGTCCGCGGACGGCGACCTGCGATTCACCGTCACCCTCGCCGACGGAGCCACACTGACCGCGAGGCGCATCCTGGTCGCCACCGGTCTGCGCGACGTCCTTCCCGACATTCCGGGACTGGCCGAGCACTGGGGTCGCAGCGTTGTGCACTGCCCCTACTGCCATGGCTGGGAAGTGCGTGACGAGCCGATCGGTGTTCTTGCGGTCGGTCCCGCATCGGTTCACCATGCGATGCTGTTTCGGCAATTGACCGACGACCTGGTCTACTTCACCCGCGACACCGAGCTCGACGACGACACACGCGCGCGGTTCGCGGCGCGCAACATTCGGGTTGTCGACGGTCCGGTCGATCGGGTCGTCGCAGCAGAAGATGGCGGTATCGCCGGAGTGCAGTTGACGGATGGGCAACTCGTGCCACGTCGTGTAATTGCCGTTGCCACAACCATGCTCGCGCGAACCGACGGCATAGAAGATCTGCAACTGCCGATGCAGGACCATCCGATGGGAATGGGCAACCACTTCGCCACCGGAATGGCAGGTACGACGTCGGTCCCCGGCGTCTGGGTCGCAGGCAACGCGACCGACCTGTCAGCTCAGGTCGGTGCCTCCGCCGCAGCGGGTGCTCTGGCGGGTGCGCATATGAATGCCGATTTAGTTCTTGCCGACACACAGGAGGCCATGACGCTCAGCGCCCATTCGTGACGTTTTGGGACGGGATCCCGTCTCAAAACGCAACGAATGGTGTCTCAGCGTCACGACTTTGGGTAAGCATGTCGAGAACCCGAATGCGGCTGCGTCCCAGCAGTGAACACGGCCAGAATGGGCCGTACCGCAGCAAGGAGAACACGATGGCCAAGTACCTACTTCTCAAGCACTACCGCGGCGCCCCGACGCCGGTCAACGACGTGCCGATGGATCAGTGGACGCAGGACGAAATCTCGGCGCACATGCAGTACATGGAAGACTTCGCCGATCGGCTCCGCGACACCGGCGAATTCGTCGACTCGCAGGCACTGTCCGACCAGGGCTCGTGGGTCCGCTTCGACGGCGAGGGGCGCGCACCCGTCACCGACGGTCCGTTCGCGGAGACCAAGGATCTGATCGCCGGGTTCATGGTGATCGACGTCGAAAACTACAAGCGCGCACTGGAATTGGCAGGCGAGCTGTCTGCCGCGCCAGGCGCAGGTGGGAAGCCGATTCACGAATGGCTCGAAATCCGTCCGTTTATGGGCGCACCAAGCACCATCACGGAGTGAGAATCCATGGATGAGGCTCTGCTACGGACCCTCACTCCGGCTGTGATCGGCATCCTCGTCCGGCGCGGAGCAGATTTCGCGGCGGCCGAGGATGCCGTGCAGGATGCGCTGGTCGAAGCGGTGCGAGTCTGGCCGGACGATCCGCCACGGGACCCGAAAGCCTGGCTGATCGCGGTCGGTTGGCGAAAATTTCTCGACGCCACCCGAGCGGCCACATCTCGGCAGCGGCGTGAGGAACTTGTCGAGGTGCAGCCCGAGCCTGGTCCGACCGAGACAGAAGACGACACGCTCGCGCTCTACTTCCTTTGTGCACACCCATCTTTGACCCAGGCGTCGGCGGTCGCGCTGATGCTGCGGGCGGTCGGCGGTCTGACCACGAGACAGATCGCGCAGGCCTACCTCGTTCCAGAAGCGACGATGGCCCAGCGCATCAGCCGAGCCAAGAAGACGGTCTCGGGAGTCCGGTTCGACCAACCGGGTGACGTCACGACTGTGGTCCGCGTTCTGTACCTCGTTTTCAACGAAGGCTACAGCGGCAGTGTGGATCTCGCGGCCGAGGCGATCCGGCTCACGCGGCAGGTTGCCGCACTGGCGAAGCACGAGGAGGTCGAGGGTCTGCTTGCCTTGATGCTGCTGCATCACGCGCGTCGGCCGGCGCGGACTCGTGCCGACGGCAGCCTGGTACCCCTCGCAGAGCAGGACCGCAGCCTGTGGGACACCGCCATTATCGCCGAAGGGGTCGACGTGCTGCAGGCGGCTCTTGCTCGGGATCGATTGGGGGAGTTCCAGTCTCAGGCGGCGATCGCTGCATTGCATGCAGATGCGCGTTCGGCCGAGGAGACCGACTGGGTGCAGATCGTCGAGTGGTACGACGAGTTGCTGCGGTTCACCGACAGCCCAGTGGTCCGGCTCAATCGTGCTGTCGCGGTCGGTGAGGCAGACGGTCCGCGTGCGGGTCTGGCCGCATTGGCAGAACTCGACTCCGGTCTGCCTCGCTATGCCGCCGTCGAGGCGTACTTGCGTGAGCGGGACGGTGACCGGGCGACCGCAGCCCGGCTCTATGCCGAAGCGGCCAGATCGGCATCGAATCTCCCCGAACGTGACCACCTCACCCGGCAGGCCGCGAGACTCAACGCGTCGCTGCGATAGCGCCACATGTCAGGCTTCGATAGCAGCGCCACAGATCTCGCAGACCTCGAATTGCCGACGCTTCCACCGCGCCAGCGGGATGAAGAAGACGGTGAACTGCTTGTAATCCTTGATGCGCGCCCACTGCGTCGTGTTGTGGCAACGCGGGCAGGTCCGGGTCTCGCCTGGGCCGAGTTGCTTGCGTTTGGTGCCGAAGCCGAAGAGTAGAAACACAACACCAGCGTACGGACGAGGCCGAGTGCCACCTTCGGTGCGCGAATTCTATGATCATTTATGCAGATCGCCATCGTTCTCTATCCGGGCATGACGGCGTTGGACGTCATCGGACCGTACGAAGTGCTGCGCGCGATGAAAGGCGCGGAGATCCGCTTCGTCTGGCACGAGGTGGGTCCGATCGTGACGGACAGCGGAGTGCTTGTCCTCGGCGCCACGCACTCGTTCGCGGACACGCCGACCCCGGACATCGTGCTGATCGGCGGATCCGCAACGGACACCATGACCGCTGCCGCAGATACGAGACTGCTGGATTGGCTCCGCAGCGTGCACCGCACCACAACCTGGACACTGTCGGTATGCAGCGGGTCGGCGATCCTCGCAGCAGCCGGGATTCTCGATGGTCGACCCGCAACCAGCCATTGGGCTGCGCTGCCGATCCTGCGGACCTTCGGGGCGAAACCTGTTGGCAGCCAACGAATTGTGCAAGACGGCAAAATCGTCACAGCTGCAGGCGTTTCAGCTGGAATCGACTTGGCCCTGTGGCTCGTTGGCGAGATCGAGGGCCAGGCTCGCGCCGAAGCGATACAGCTCATCATCGAGTACGACCCGCAACCGCCGTTCGACAGCGGACATCTCAGCAAGGCCACTCCGAAGACCAAGGCGCTGGCCGCAAAGGTTGCCGCGGGAATGGTGACGCCGAGCGACGTCGGCGGCGAAGCTGTCGCTACTGCGAAGGTGGCGTGGGACGGCGCGCTTCGCAAGATCGGACGATTGCGTTCGTGATGCGCTGAACGTCGGCAACCTATGTCCGATTTACTATCCGTCCGACCTGGGTATACCCGATCAATGAATGGCCTTGCGTATTCGCGCCTGCCGCGCAGGACCGCACCCCTGTGACGTGCGAACGCCTCCGCGAGGACCCGCCTCTGCCGATCGGCTCCTCTCTTGCCGCGCTGGCTGCAACGGTGGGTGCGCAGTACCGCGATGTCGCGGTCACGATCACCGGCGTCAGCGACGATTCGCGCAGCGTCGAACCCGGCGACCTCTACATCGCTCTACCCGGCGATAACGTACACGGACTCGACTTCGAAGCCGACGCCGTCGCGCGCGGCGCTGCCGCCGTTCTCAGCGACCGACCGTCCACGTTGCTTCCGACGATCATCGTCGAGGACCCTCGTCGGTGGGCCGGTCCGGTGAGTTCGGAAATCTATGGAATGCCGTCGACCGCGCTCGAGGTGTTCGGCGTGACCGGCACCAACGGCAAGACAAGTACGACCTATCTCCTCGATGCGGCGCTGACCGCCGCGGGTGAGACCGTCGGGACGATCACCGGAATTTCCATCTCCGGTCCGGCCGGATCTAGTCCGGCATTGCGCACGACCCCTGAGGCCGCGCCACTGCAGAAGGCCCTTGCGTCGTTCCGCGACACCGGGGCAACGGTTGCCGCGATGGAGGTGTCGTCGCATGCCGTCACCCACAGGAGGGTCGACGGAACACGCTTCGCCGCAATGGGTTTCACTAACCTGGCCAGGGATCATCTGGACTTTCACGGGTCCATGGACGTGTACTTCGCAGCCAAGGCCGCGCTGTTCACCCCTGAGCGAACCGCCTTGGCGGCTATCGGCATCGACGACGACTACGGCCGTCTGCTTGTCGCCACCACCCAGGTGCCGTCCTGGACGTGGTCGACCGTCGACCCGACGGCCGACATCTTCGGCGACGGAATCGACTGCGGGGATTCTGGAACGACCTTCACAGCGCGCACGCCGATGGGCAGCTACGACGTCAGGCTGCCACTACTGGGCCCGCATCAGGTCCGCAATGCTCTGGCTGCGATGACGTTGCTCGCCGCGACCGGACGAGACCTCGGTGCTGCGGTCACCGGATTCGAAAGTGTGGCAGGTGTACCGGGTCGATTGGAACGGATAGATGCCGGTCAGACCTTTCTCGCTCTGGTCGACTACATGCACAACACGGCTGGCCAACGTCAGCTACTGCCGTATCTGCGGACGCTGACAGCGGGACGTTTGATCGTCGTCGTCGGCGCGACCGGTGATCGAGACCCTGGCAAACGATTCCCGCTCGGGAGGACGGCGGCCGCGCTGGCGGATGTCGTCATCGTCAGTGACGAGAGCCCGTGTTCCGAGGATCCAGCCGATATCCGTGCGGCGGTGGCCGCCGGAGCGTTCGCGGCGCGGCAGGCGAAGGTCGTCGTCGAACCCGACCGTCGCACGGCATTCGATCTGGCTGTCGGATTGGCCGAGCCCGGCGACGTGGTCGTCGTGACCGGTCGTGGTTGCGACCCCGTGCAGTTGTACGGCAGCGACGTGCGGACGTTCGACGACCGCACCGAACTGCGATCTGCCCTGCGCGACAGGATATGACCCCGTTCGTCGAGTAGTCACCCGATACGTCGGGCACGTTCATGTGTCCGCTTTGCCGTATTCTCGGAGAGAACTCCATCTAGGCAACAGAAAGCAGGTCATGAAGCGCGCAAAGCGCCACCGAAGACCCGTCCCGCCCAATGCCGGTTCCGGTGAACATGCGCTTGTGGTGATACCGCCGTGCTGACTGCTTTGACCGTCCTTGCCGGCATCGGTGTCGTATTCGCGATCACCGTTCTGACGGGATACTTCGTCGCCCAAGAGTTCGCGTACATGGCAGTCGACCGGTCCCGACTGAAGGCTCGCGCCGACGCCGGCGACACAGCCTCTGCCCGTGCACTTGCCGTCACACGTCGAACTTCGTTTATGCTTTCCGGCGCTCAGCTCGGCATCACCGTCACCGGACTTCTCGTCGGCTACGTCGCCGAACCGTTGATCGGTCGTGGGCTCGGGGAGTTGCTCGGCGGTATCGGAATTCCAACCGCGGTCGGTATCGGAATCGGTGCCGTGCTTGCGATCCTGTTCTCTACGTTCGTGCAGATGGTGTTCGGTGAGCTGTTCCCGAAAAACCTTGCTATCTCGCGACCCGAACCTGTTGCTCGCCGCCTTGCCTTCTCGACCACCCTCTACCTGCGGTTGTTCGGATGGCTGATCTGGTTGTTCGATCAGGCGTCGAATCAGTTGCTGCGAGTGCTGCGGATCGACCCCGTCCACGACGTCGAACATTCCGCTAACCCGCGCGACCTTGCGCACATCGTTGCCGAGTCCCGCCACAACGGCGAATTGCCTCGCGATCTCTCGATTCTGCTCGACCGCATCCTCGACTTCCCGACTCGCACCGCCGAACACGCGATGATTCCAAGGCCACGGGTGGACACGGTAGGGGTCGGCGAATCGGTGACCGCGGTGCTCGCCAGGATGGGGGCCGGCCACACCAGGTATCCGGTAGTCGGCGACACCGTCGACGACCTCCTCGGCGTTGTGCACCTGCACGATCTGCTGGCCGACGATGTCCAGGGCACGGTCGAATCACATACCCGCACAGCAGTTGTCGTCCCCTCGACGCTCCCGCTACCCGAGGTGCTCGGACGGCTGGTCGAGGCCGGTGACGAGCTAGCCCTCGTCGTCGACGAGTACGGCGGTTTCGCTGGCATGGTCACGATCGAAGACATGGCGGAGGAGTTGGTCGGCGAACTCGCTGACGAACACGACCCCGCGCTCGTCACCGGCGCTGTTCGTTCCGAGGACGGTTGGCTGATTCCCGGCGATTTGCACATCGACGAGGCCGAACGCATCCTCGACCATCGTTTGCCTGCAGGCGATTACGAAACCTTGGCTGGTTTGGTTATCGCCGAGTTCGGCGGTCTTCCGCAGGTCGGCGACACCGTCACCGTGTCCCTTCCGCCGGACGCAGCCGACTTGATCTCCGACGAGGAGCCAACCGTTCGGGTAGCAACGATGCAGGTGCGCGGTGTCGAAAAGCATGTTCCGGCATCGGTTTTCGTCGCGGTGAGCGGTCGAGCCGACGATGTTGCGGAGGCTGCACATGGATAACCCGTGGATCGTCGTACTGATTACGGTCGGATTGATCGGCGCGAGCGCGTTTTTCGTCGCAGTGGAGTTCGCGCTGATCGCGGCGCGCCGACACCGCCTCGAAGACGCAGCCGCGAGCAGTCGTGCGGCGCGTGCTGCATTGCGGAGCGCATCGGAACTCTCGGTCCTGCTCGCCGGCTCTCAGCTCGGTATCACCGTATGCACGCTCGCGTTGGGCGCGATAAGCAAACCGGCAGTGCATCATTGGCTGACCCCGCTGCTGGAGGGGTGGGGCGCCGTCACCTGGCTCGCCGATGTCGGCGGCTTCGTTCTCGCCCTGATCATCATCACGTTCCTGCACCTGGTTGTCGGCGAGATGGCACCGAAATCCTGGGCGATCGCGCATCCGGAGAAGTCGGCGACAATGCTCGCGATTCCGACGCGGGGATTTATGTGGGCCGCACGGCCGTTGCTGAATCAGCTGAACCGAATGGCCAACTGGTGTTTGGTGAAGGTCGGGGTCGAACCTGTCGATCAGCTTGCGGCCGGGCAAGATCCGCAATCGTTGCGGCAACTTGTCGAGCATTCCGCGACTGCGGGTGTCCTCGACGAGGGTTACCGTCGACGACTCGTCGACGCGCTCGAGCTGGAAACGCTTACCGTTGCCGACATGCTCCGCGAACGCGTCACTCCTGCGAGCGTCGAGGCAGGCGCTGCGACTGCCGAGATCCGTGCAGTCGGTCGTAGCAGCGGGCACCTTCGACTGCTCGTCACAGGGGTCGACGGTGTCGAGGGCGTGGTGCACGTGCGCGACACTTTGCTGGCCGATCCGTCTACGACCGCCCGCGACCTGATGCGAACGGTATTGATCCTCGCTCCGGAGACATCCGTCTCCGAGGCGTTGCGAAGCATTCGTGACGCGCGCAGCCACCTCGCGGTCGTACAGGACCACAACCAGCACGTGCTCGGCGTCGTCACTCTCACGGACATCCTCGAACGTCTAATGCCTGACACGTCGACGTGGAGTCGAATCGGCTAGCTGCCGGCATTGTCGCTCGATCCCGAAGGCTCGAGCAGGCTGTTACGTAAGCATCGTGCGAGTGCGCATCGCCGCAACAGCCTGCTCGCCGCCGTCAGTTACCGAGTCGGTTGGCGAGAGTCCTTCCCAGACCCGAAACGATCTGACCGCCACGCTGCTGCTCGCCCTGTTGAGCTGCGAGAACGACAACGGCACCGGTCAGGACCGGGATGACCCACTGGATGACGCGAAGCTGCTTCTGTGCAGATTGCGCGGCATCGGGAGTGCCTGGTGCTGGTTCGGTGGCACCTGCAGCCGGGATCCGACCTTCCCTGGCAACCTTGGAACCCAGGTAGCCGGAATACGCCGTTGCTCCGGCAGCGGCAAGGGTGACAACGGTCTTGACGGTGGTATTCGCTGCGACACCGTCCTGGTGGGCAACGCGCTTCCGGTTCGCCGCGATCAGTCCGAGCCCGCCGATGCCGTGCATGCCGATTGCGACGGCGCTGATCGGCGCCCATCGAGCCCAACCGTCGGCAGCGATTCGCGCACGATCGTTGGGGTCTTTGACGTCGCTTGCCGCACCGTTGAGACCGGTGGCACCCATCAGCGATCCGCCGAACCAAGCTGCAGCTCCGACGTCGTGCATCGAGCGAACAAGGGTGTTGCGTGTGGTCATCGTGACTCCTTCGACTCGACGCTTAAACGCGAGCCGTGTTGTGCGCCGTCACCGACGTCGTGCGTCGGATAGCGTTCGGAATGGTGCTCGAATGAGCTGCGCTGCATATGGACGACATGGACGTTCGCCGGCGGCAGAATTAGCAGCTGATTGGCCTAGCCCGACTGTGTTCTCAAGCGGGGGCGACCTTTTGGTGAATACCCAGCAAGGTTGCATCCAAACGATCTAGCGAGTGATGTCAGCAACCCCACACGTGCTCGGTCGATGCCTACCCCGATGCATTTGGCGGCATTGGTTTCCAATAAGCCGAATCGGGTAGACGAAGTGTGGGTGGCCTCATCAACCGGTTGATTTGGTTGTCAAGATTCCGCAGGTCCAGAAAGTGGCCTGCGGAATCGGGTGAGACTGGTGCCCAACCACGGATATGACGTCGGTGGGCACAGGATCACGTGTCGCCGGAGCGAGCTCGTGCGAATCAGTTCAATCTCACGGTTCCGGTGGCGCGCCCGAAAATGCGGCCGCCCTTCGCAACTGCCGTCAAGGCGATGTCGGCCGTGTTGTTCGTAGGGTCGATCTTCTTGACCGTGCCGGTGAATGCGATGTCGGCAGCGGTCCTCGATTCGACGTACACCGGCCGGGCGAATCGGACCGCGAACTCGACGAGCGCGCAGGGGTCGTCCATACATTCGGTGAGGTAGCCGGCTCCGAGCCCCATCGTGAACATGCCGTGTGCGATCACGTTGTCCAGACCGGCCATCGACACGATGCTGTCGCTCCAATGCACCGGATTGGGATCACCCGCCACCCCCGAGTAGTTGACGAGATCGCCTCGGCTGATGCACATCGTCACTGCAGGCAACGCGTCACCGACTCGTAAATTACTGGCCTGCTGTTGGGCCCGAGGTGGTGGCCCGTCGGGGTCGACGCTGATCGGGGTGACGTCGTCGAGTAGGCGGAGCGGCGAAACGCGCGCGCGAGGGCCGACTTCGGCCGGGCGGTGCATCAGCACCCCGTCGACCGCGCGGGCGATGTCATCATCGACGATTCCGCCCGCCCGGGCGACCGCTGTGGTCCAGCCGGTTTGCAGGAGCACATTTGCGCCGTCAGTGATTTCGGTCTTGAGCGTAAAGACGTCTTGGCCGTGGACGGACCGGAACGAATCGAGCGTGATCCGGCAACGCAGTGCATCGCCCGCACGCACTGGCCGATGCTGCACGATCCGCTGTTCGGTGTGCAGGACCTGGCTGAGGTCGTACTGCGGCAGAAATTGCTCGAATACGCAGCGCTGGGCTTCCCCGCCAAGGATGGCTGTGAACGTCATCGGAGCAATCAGTTCGTCGAATCCGGTCGACTCGCGGGCTGCGGCGGACTCGTAGTGCGCGGGATGCACGTTCTGGACCGCGCGAGCGAACTCTCGAATCTTTTCCCGTCCGACCTCGTAGTGATCCGAGAGCGTATACCGGCGTCCCAGCAGGGACTCGATGTCGGCATCGACTCGGAAGGCGTTGCCTGCCTTCACTACTGGCTACGCTTGTCTTTGACGAGGGTGAACTGCATGATGTCGATGTAGCCCCGACGGAAGAGGTCCGCGCAGCCGGTGAGGTACCTCATGTAGATGTCGTAGGTCTCCTGCGAGGCAACTCGGATCGCCTCGTCGCGGCGTTGCGACAAGGCCGACGCCCAGTAGTCCAGTGTTCGCGCGTAGTGCAGCCGCAGGGGATGGATTCGCTCGACGGTGAAACCCGCGGCTTCGGCACCGTCGACGACCCACTCCGGTTCAGGCAGTTGTCCGCCTGGGAAGATCTCCTTCTGGATGAAAATCGCGAACTCCAACAACTTTCGGTCGATCGGCAAACCCTTCGCCCGAATTTCGTGACGGTTGTACTGCACGATCGTGTGCAGCAGCATCCGGCCATCGGGCGGCAGGATCTTGTGGCACTTGTCGAAGAAGTTGGCATAACGTTCGCGGCGGAAGTGCTCGAAGGCGCCGATGCTGACGATCCGATCGACCGGTTCGTCGAAGTCTTCCCACCCTTGCAGCCGGACCTCGGCCGTATGCGGAGTGTCGCTCCGACTGTTCACGAGAGTGTCGACGTAGTCGTGTTGATTGCGACTCAAGGTCAACCCGACCACGTCGACGTCGTATCTGTCGGCGGCGCGCAGCATGGTCGCACCCCAGCCACAGCCGACGTCGAGAAGCCGCATACCCGGCTGCAGTTCGCACTTGCCAAGTGCCAGATCCATTTTCGCGTGTTGAGCACGCTCGAGACTCAGGTCGTCGTCTTCGAAGTACGCACAGCTGTAGGTGCGGGTGGGATCGAGAAACAACGCGAAGAAGTCGTCGGACAAGTCGTAGTGCGCCTGAACATCGGCATAGAACGGGGTCAGGTTGCTCAATGGGTGCCCTTCGATCGCAATGGTGAAGGGTGCCGCTTCTTGACACCGCCCAAGGGGCTGAACATACCGCTGATGTGGAGATTTGCAGCTGGTTGAGCAGTTATTACCCAGACTGCCGGGGTGTAAACCGCGGACAGTGTGGGAAGGTCGACGAATGATGCGCCAACGCCGGATCCGAAGTGTCGTCCTTTCGTTCGTGATGGGTCTCGTGTGCACACTGGGCCTCGTTGTCGTGGGCGGCGCCGGACCTGCCGCCGCCGACGTTCGACCGACCATCGTGCTGGTTCACGGTGCGTTCGCCGATCCGTCCGGCTTCGACGACGTGGCGCAGATACTGCGAGACCGCGGCTACGAGGTCGTCGTACCCGTCAATCCGTTGCGCGGACCGGCGAACGACCCCGCGGCGATCGAGAAAGTGCTCGCAGATATCTCCGGTCCCATCGTGCTTGTCGGGCACTCCTACGGCGGCGAAGTCATCAGCAACGTGAACAACCCGAGCGTGCAGGCGCTCGTCTTCATCTCCGCGATTGCGACCGACCTCAACGAGCCTGCGGCCTTGCTGCTCGATCCCATCCGCTTCCCGATCACCTTGCTCGTTCCGCCGGTGGTGCTGCCCAAGGTCGTGGCGGATCCGACATTCCCCGGCGGTACCAACGTCGACCTCGTCATCACCCGCGAACTCTTCCGTCCGATCTTCGCTGCCGATGTGAGCGAAGCGAAAGCAGCGGAGATGGCGGAGCGGCAGCGAAGTTTCGCAGTAGCTGCGAACCTGGAACTCTCGGGAGCGCCGTCCTGGCGGACGACACCAAGCTGGTACTTGGTCACCACAGAGGACAGGGTGGTTCCGGCGTCGTCGCAACGCTTCCAAGCAGCGCGAATGGGTGCCTCTGTTCGTGAGGTCGCCTCATCGCACGCATCCTTCGTCGCACAACCGCAGGCGACGGCCGACATCATCCTGGACGCGGTCGCAGGTAAGCGCTGACCCTTATGAACGGAGACGATCGAATGGCAGTTCGGAACGCACCGGACCGGCACAGGTTCGAGGTTCTCGTCGGAGACGACGTCGCTGGTTTCACCGAGTACATCGACGAGGGTAGTCAGCGGATCTTCTTCCATACCGAGGTCGACGATCGTTTTGCCGGCCAGGGTTTGGCGAGTGTGCTCGTGACGGCGGCGCTGAACGAAACCCGCAGCGACGGTAAGCGGATCGTGCCGATCTGCCCATACGTTGCGTCATATCTGAAGAAGCACAACGACTTCGCCGATATTGCCGACGAGGTGACGCCCGAAGCCATGCGTGCTGTCAAGGCATTCAAGAAAGCATCGAGTGCATAGGTTTGCAGGCTCGAAGGGCTGATTCAGCCTGAACAGCTATGCACTCGGCACACTTGGAGGATGTCGATGCGACAACCAGCCCACACCGATCGACGCCGTGCCGAGGCATTCGGCCGCGCTGCCAGTGACTACCACCGCTACCGGCCGCGTTACCCACTCGCTCTGATCACGGAGTTGGTTGGATCCGGCCACGTGCGGGTACTGGACGTCGGGGCAGGAACGGGTATCGCGTCGATGCAACTCCGCGAGGCCGGAGCGGATGTCCTTGCCGTCGAACCTGATTCGCGAATGGGACAGGTAGCCGTTGCCAACGGTATCGACGTCGAACGGTCCACCTTCGAGGACTGGCTGCCGAACGGGCGGTCGTTCGACCTGGTTGTCTTCGCTCAATCGTTTCACTGGGTAGAGCCGAAACACGCACTCGAAAAGTGCGCCACGATCCTTCGCGACCGAGGCCGTCTGGTGCTGCTGTCGAATCGCCTCACACCGATCACTCCGCCGAAACAGGAGCTCGACGAGATCTACTCCGGGTATCTCGGTCCAGAGCTCCAGTCGCCGATCGACGCTGCGCACAATCAAGAATTGCTGACGCTGATCGAACGGCATGGTTTCGAGGTCGAGCGGCGGCACGTCAGTGAGCGACAGCACTACGCGGCGGACGCATGGGTGAACATGGTCTCGACCCACTCGAACATCCTGACCCTCGAACACCAGGCCAGAGCTGACCTGCGATTGCGTTTGGCGCAGCGGATCGGTGACGCGGGCGTCGAGGCCGAGAACAACGCGACCGCTGTGGTGTGCACCCCGTCGAGTGCATAGGTTTGCAGGCGCAGAAGGCCGATTCAGCCTGAGCAGCTATGCACTCGACGCGGCAGATCGGTCCCGCGGCGGCAGTGGCAACGGCAGGGCGGGCAGTCCGTCGATGCTGACGCCGTTGTGGTCCTTGCTCTCGCAGTAGGCAGCGAACTCCTCTTCGGATTTGCGGCCGAAGTAGTCCGTGTGCAGCGTCCGCTCCTCGCGGTAGTCCATAAACGGCACGGCGAATCCGCATGTGTCACTGATGAGTTTTGCGGTGACGACGATGACCGCTCGCAAGCCTGGCGCGTCTGCATCGCCGAACCCGCTGACCAACTCGGGAAAGCGTGGATCGTCGCGGAACACGGGCACACCCGTCCCGTGGACCCTCACAATGTTGGGCGGGCCGGTGAATGCACACCACATCAACGTGATTCGGCCGTTTTCCCGTAGGTGGGCAATCGTCTCCGCGTGACTCCCGCCGAAGTCGAGGTAAGCGACGGTTCGGTCGTCGAGCACTCGGAGCGAACCCGCGCGGCCCTTGGGCGAGATGTTGACGTGCCCATCCTCGGTCAGCGGTGCGGTGCCGGTGAAGAACAGTGGCTGCTCCTCGATGAACGCCCGCAACCTGCCGTCGATCCGTTCGTATGTCTTCCCCATGACCGCATTATTGCTCGCGGTGCGTACCGGCGGCTCGGGCGCTACGCGGACTTCAGCAGAACCGCCTCGGCGCGGTTCGGCTCGCTGCGGTAACGCGACTGCTTGCCGTCGATCCCCATCAGCTTCCAGATTCGCTTGGAAACGGGGTTCATCAGGCCGGCCTTCTCGGCGAGCATCCGCACGTCCGCGAAGTAGTTCCGCAGAGTCTGCTGCGACTTCGGGTGATCCCAGAACAACTCGCGCTTGACGGACTTCGGGATGTCGAAGGTTTCCCAGAACTGCGGCGGCGGGACAGCGATGAAGTCACACAGCACCCGCATGACGATCGGGAATGCGATCGACAGCGCGAGCCGGTTGGCAGTGTTCAGTTCTTTGATGTGGTGCTCGAGGAACTCGTGGGCGAACGAGATGTGGCGGGCTTCCTCGGCGACGTGAATACGCATGACGTTGGCCATGATCGGGTGAATCTCTTCGCCGGAGCGCAGGATCGACTTTTGAATGTGATCGATCGGCTCCTCACCTGCGAGGACTCCCACAAAAAACACGAGAGGCATAAGCCGCCCGGCAAGCGGGAAAAGAGGTGAGAAAACCTTCATGTACGGCGATCCGCCGGGCACATTCATGCCGACGCGATTCACCATCTCCTGGAACATGAGGGTGTGGTTGCCCTCTTCGATGATCTCGTGAGTGCAGTAGCGGAACTCGGGCGAGCCGTTCGGCAGCGTCTGGATGTAGTTCAACATGCCGTTGATCAGGATCTGCTCGAACTGCAAGCCGACCTTTGCGACGTTGGCTTGACGCCACATGCCGATCGCGATCTGCTTCTCTTTCGGCAGCGAGCGGTACCAATCGCCGTTGGTCAACGGATCGGCGGACTCGGGCAGGATCCAGCGCTCGTCGTTGGCGAAAACAGCCAGCTCGGGCGAGTTCCAGTCGATGTCGACGTAGGGATCGAAACGCTTGTGTACCGAACCCTCGGACAGTTGGTGCAGCTTCTCGACGTATTTGGCGAAGTCGCCGTCGGTGTTCTCGTCGACGGACTCGATCGTCATAGACATCGTTCAACTCCCTTGTTGACTACCGTTTGTTGATGACAGCACCCGTGGCCGGGGTTGTCGGTCCGCTTGCGCGAAGTTGACAATCGGACGGTTTTGTAAAGTTAATGTATCGGTGGGTCACATGCATGTCAACCACAGCGACAGAGCGTCAGCCACAGGCGGTCGAGCTGGGAATGTCCCGAACTGATTCAACGTTCAACCAAACATGGAGAAATTCGGGTTCTTGTCTTTCGGAAACTACGGCCCCGGTCGGGGATCGAAGGTCATCGATGCGCATGCGTCTCTGCACCAAGCGATCGACCTATCCGTCCGCGCCGACGAACTCGGCGTCAACGGCGCCTATTTCCGAGTGCATCATTTCGCCAGGCAACAGTCCGCCCCGATGACGTTGCTGGCTGCGATCGCGGCTCGGACCAAACACATCGAGGTCGGAACCGGCGTGATCGACCTGCGCTACGAGAACCCGCTTTACCTCGCGGAGGAGGCTGCGTCGCTCGACATCATCGCCGATCAGCGAATCGCACTGGGGATGAGTCGTGGATCGCCGGAGACCGTGACCCGAGGCTACGAATCGTTCGGCTACACGGGTAGCAAGGATCCCAGAGGCGCAGACATCGCCCGGGAAAAGTTCGACCAGTTCATCGCGGCGATCGACGGCGAAGGTATTGCAGCCGGCGACCCGCGAATGACCGGCTCCGATCGGCCGCAGCCCATCCGCCCGCTTTCGCCAGGACTGAAGAGCCGGATCTGGTGGGGCTCGGCGACTCGCGACAGCGCTGAATGGGCAGGCCGTCAAGGCGTGAACCTGATGTCGTCGACGCTGCTGACCGAGGATGCGGGCATCCCGTTCGCCGACCTTCAGGCCGAACAGATCGACCGCTTCCGCGCAGCATGGGACGAGGCCGGACATCCAGGCAAGCCACGAGTATCGGTCAGCCGCAGCGTCTTTCCGTTGATCAACGATCTCGACCGCGCATACTTCGGGTCCACCGATTCCGATCAGGTCGGCGTGATCGACGGCTACCGATCCACTTTCGGCAAAACCTACGCCGCCGAGCCCGACGTGCTGATCGAGCAGCTGCGCGCCGACGCAGCAGTCATGTCGGCCGACACGCTGATGCTGACGATTCCAGTGGCGCTCGGTGTCGATTTCAATGCGCACATTCTGGAGTCGTTCGCCACCCATGTTGCCCCGGCGCTCGGGTGGAATCCTGCGGGCCTTCAGTCTCCGGTCGGGGCGGCCAGCGTCATCGCATAGGCGGCGGCACCGGCGAACAGAGCAGTGGTGTGCTCGGCCACTTGATCGGCGGACATGTCGATCTCGTTGTCGAGCCATCGCCGCAACACGTCCGACATTCCGCTGACCATCATGGTTGCCGTCAACTGCATGATGGGCAGCGCGGAATCTCGGATCGGGAAAAGGTTGCTCACCTTGTCGACCAGAAGATTCGTCATTCGGGAAACGGTGTCGTTGCGCAGCGCCCGCAGAATCGGTTCGGCACCGGACTCGACGAAGATGATCCGAGCGAGAATCCGATCGTTGTCGACCAGACGAATCAACGCGTCGATCGGAGCCCGTGCCAGCACGCCGAAGTCGTCGACACCCGACTGCATCGCCCCGACGAGTGTCGCCTCCAGCGTCGCGAATACGTCGTCGGCAACCCCGCGCAGCAGGGCGTCGCGATCTGGAAACTGCTCGTAGAAGTACCGCGACGTGAGGCCGGCTTCACTGCATACCGCCGTCACGGTCGTGGCCGCCGCGCCGCGCGTGCCCAGCAGTGTCACCGCTGCCACGAGCAACTGCGTGCGGCGTTGACGACCGCGCTCGACAGCGGTCATTCCACCGTAGACACGTGACGAACTCACGCGCTACAGTCTGACAGGTCATCTGACCATGGCCTTAGTCAGATGGAACCGTCGACGGAGACGCCCATGACAAGTTCCACCGCCCCAGCCACGCAGCCGATCAAGGCGCGACGAGTCCGATTCGACTATCCGACCGGCGCGCACCGCCAGCACTACGTCGACAACGACCTGGTGCTGAGCCACCTGGTCGCCGCGCTTTCGGCAATGTTTCCGGAGGGCGAAGACTTCTTCATTCGCTCGGTTCGCAACTACCGGGACCAGGTAACAGACGACGAATTGCGTGAAGCGATCAAGGGATTCATCGCCCAGGAGGCCACGCACCGGCACCAGCATCGCCAGCTCAACGAACGACTTCAGGAAATGGGCTACCCGACAGCGCGCGTGGATCGCCACGTAGGTCAGTTGCTGGGTCTGGTCGAGAGGGTCCTTCCGCAAAGCTGGTCCTTGGCGGCCACAGCAGCTCTCGAGCATTACACCGCAACATTTGCCGAGATCCTGCTCACCGACGAGCGTGCACAGAAGTTGGTTGGCGACGACACCGAAGTGCGCCCGATGTTGCTGTGGCACGCGTTCGAAGAGTCCGAGCACAAGGCGGTGGCCTTCGACGTCTACCGCCAGACCATCGACAGCGAAACGCTGCGAGTCGGCATCATGTACTTGGCGTCGGCGATCTTCTGGACCGAGGTCGTCGTTCAGACCGGTCGCTCGCTCGTGTCCGACCCCGCGTCCTACAATCCGATTCGTTTACTGAAGAGCCTCAACAACATTCGCAAGTCCCCGTTTTTCAGCTGGGACGCGGTCACTCGCTACAACACCTACAACCGGCCGGGCTTCCATCCCGACGACTGGGATTCACGCGACGTTCTCGCCCGCTGGTCTGCCGAACTCTTCGAGGCAGATGGTGCGCAACGCTCGATTGGGAAGCATTGATCAGGCTATTCGGCGCGTAGCCGGGCGATCTCGGCCTCGAGTTCCTGGTTCCGACGTTGCAACTGTGCGATCTGGTCGTTCAGCGGTTCGCGAGCCAGGCGTAGCGACTCGGCCATACGTTCGGCACTGTATTTGACCGGAATGTTCTTGATGCAGTTGCGATCCAGCGCTTCGACGTCGATCCGGAAGGCACGTTCACAGCGAGTGCGGATAAGACCGTCGCCGGTGGTGAGCATACGGTCGATGAACTCGGGATCGTCTGTGCGCTCGATGATCTCGGCGCGACCGAACACCTTCACCCGGGTGCGGGTCGCATAGTCGACGAAGAACAGTGCGACCCGATTGTCGTGATCGAGGTTGCCGAGGGTGACGAACTGCTGGTTGCCGGAGTAATCGCCGAGTGCGATCGTCGATGGGTCGAGTACGTGGACGAATCCCTTTGGGCCGCCTCGGTGTTGGACGTAGGGCCAGCCCGATGGGGTTACGGTCGCAACGAAGAGTGAGTCGGTTTCACGGATGAGCGCCGCAGTCTGTCCGTCCAGTTCCTGGCGTTCACCCGAATTATCGCCGTCTACCATCTGATGGCCGTACCAATTGATGCTTCCCGTCGCGCGTTGACGCTCCGCGCTGGCCTCGGAGAACGCGATCGCCCCGTAGCGAGTGGTGTCGTTCGTTCGCACGAGGACCACCATAGGCCGCCGCGAGGACCGATCTGGGTGAGCTAGGTCGCATTTGGGGGCCTCGGCGTTTTCGCCCGGGTTACACGGGTATTCGACCGTTGTACGGATACCCAACGGAGGGAACAGCATGACTGACTCGAACAGTGGACCGGCCGAAGCAGTCAAGGGCGTCGTCGAAGGCGTCAAGGGCAAGGTCAAGGAGGCCGTCGGCGCCGTCACCGGTCAAGACGATCTGACCCGCGAGGGCCAGGCCCAGCAGGACAAGGCCGAGAACCAGCGCGAAGCTGCCAAGAAGGAAGCCGAAGCAGAGGCCGCTCGCGCAGCTGCCAAGGTCGACGAAGAGCGCCAGCGCGCGAATCAGTAGTCGAACAGCTTGATACGACGAGGAGCGACCCAGAAGTTGGGTCGCTCCTCGTTTTTTGCCCTGAGCATGCGGAGCGAAGGCGACATCCGTCCCGCATAGCGGTACCGGTGCCACATTCGCTCAGAGGTTTTGCGCGGCTGCGAGCTAGATCAGCGCGGACAATCCCGGCCCATCGAGGTCTTGCAGCGCGACGGTGCGTCCAGAGATTGCTAGAAGCAACGACAACGCGGGACCGCTGACCTCAGGTCCGTCACCGATCGACACGTCGGCGTCGGAGGCGTGCAACCTGATCGATGCTACGAGTTGCTTTGCGCCACCGAAGGATACGGGTGTACGTGCCTGATACTGCAGCGACCTGACAACCGCCTCTGCTGAGTAGTCGCGCTTGATCCCGAGTGGCCCGCGGATGTCTTCACCATGGACCACCTCTTCGACCAGTCTGCTGTCGAGCGGTGCCGGCGGCGTCGACGTAAGCGTGGCCACCTGCCGAAGTCGCGCCAGTGTTTCGCGGGGAGTGGAGCCGCGTTCGCGCTCGACACCTTGGGCGGTCTGGCGATCGAAGTCGAACCGCGCCCGGACCATTGCGCGCACGATCCCGAGTCGTGTGGTCTTCGCGTTGGCCACCAGATGAGCGGCGACGTCATGCACCGTCCAGTCTCCGCACAGTGACTGGCGGTCCCATAGATCGTCGGTGAGGTTGGCAAGGTCGTCGATCAGTGCTGCGCGCTCCGCGTGCACCAGTGGCCAAACTTCGCTCATGGTGTGAGCCTTACAGGGGTGCTTCGATCGCCTGGTCGCGGGGTCGGAAAGAACCGCTCATTCACCAGCGATCGAGTCCGCGCGGTGGAAGCTATTCGGGCTCGAGAAGTTCGACCTGCGCTAGTTGCTTCGCGAACGGGCCACCAGTGCCACATTCCGGGTCGGAACTGGACACTGAGGGCCCGTTCGAGGGGGATTGTGCGGCCGATGTCCTTGGCGACGACTGCGCGTGTGTGAGGCTGAGCGTGTGAATCCCGCGCACCGACAACTTCCGTACGCCGTCAGGTTCGACTGGGGTTCATCCGGCGCTTCCGCTATCGGCGGCGATGCTGGGGTGGCAGTCGTCGTCGACGTGTTGTCCTTCACCACGACGTTGTCGGTGGCCGCCGATCAGGGGATAGAGGTGCTGCCGTATCGGTGGAACGACAACTCGGCGGCCCAGTACGCGGCCGATAACCAAGCGGCCCTTGCTGTCGGTCGAAACGAAGCGGCCGGAGACGCTGTGAGCCTGTCGCCTGCCACCGTCCGGTCGGCCAATGGATTGGAGCGGCTGGTGCTGCCGTCACCGAACGGATCCGCGATCGCGCATTCGCTCGCGGCGTCTTCAGGTGTGTGCATCGGCGCAGCATTGCGTAGTGCGTCGGCAGTGGCCGAGTGGATCTCCAAGAAGCACCGTGACGGAACCGCCCTGTCGGTTATCGCGGCGGGTGAGCGCTGGCCCGATGGGACGCTTCGCCCTGCTGTCGAGGATCTTTTCGGTGCCGGTGCGCTCCTTGCGGAGTTGGTCGCTCGGCGACCGGATCTGGCGCTGTCCCCGGAGGCTGAGATCGCAGCTGCGGCATGGCATTCGGTGTCCGACCGGTTGGGGACCGTGTTGGCGCAGTGCGCGTCCGGTCGAGAACTTTCTGCTGCGGGCTACGCATCCGACGTCGCGGTTGCCGCAGAGGTGAACGAGAGCAAATCGGTGCCGGTGCTCGATGGGGATCGGTTTGTCGATCGAGGCAGGTAGGAGGAAACCCCGTCCAAAGAGATATGGCGGCGGTGTCGGATCGGGACAGCCGTGTTCGTAGTAGTGGTGAGGCCGCCCACGAGAGGCGTTCCGATCGAAGGGACCGCGGTAATGAAGCTGACGACAATGACCCAAATCACCGTCGATGGAGTTGTGCAGGGAAACGGCGGTACGTCGGATGAGGATCGCCGGAATGGATTTGTCCGGGGCGGCTGGGCGTTGGGGGCGGGTGACGATGAGACCAGGGCGTTCCTCGCTCAGACCTATCAGCGCGCCGACGCGTTCCTGTTCGGTCGGCGGACTTATGAGCTCTTCGCCGGCGGCTGGGGAACAATCGACGAGCTGCGCGCGCACCCAATCGGTGTGGCGTTGAACGAGACGCCCAAGTACGTCGCATCGACCACACTCACCGCACCCCGCTGGGAGGGTACGACTGTCCTTGCTGACGACCTCGCAACCGCCATCGCAGAGCTGAAGGCCAAGCCTGGGGGAGAGTTGCAGGTGCATGGCAGTGGCGCGCTGATCCGGTGGCTGCTCGAGAACGACCTGGTCGACGCGATGACTCTGCTTGTCGTCCCCGTGGTCCTCGGCCAAGGCACACGGCTGTTCCCCGACAGCGGACCGGACATTGCGCTCGACCTGATCGACTCACGAGTCGACTCGAAGGGTCTCATGACCCAGGTCTACCGGCTGGGTGGGCGCCCGCAGTACGCAATCAACAAGCTTGTGAAGTAGTCGTGGAGACCCAGAAGGTATGCGGGACAGAATCATTCATGAAGTTCAGGCCACCGGTGCTCCGAGTGCACGCGCCAGCAACTCTCTCCTGCTGTGCACGACCGACTTGGCGAACATCGCCTTGAGGTGATCCTGGACGGTGTGTGGCGACAGGTGCAGTTGCGCCGCCGCGGTGGTGGGCATGCACACACTGCACGTCGAACACCCGATCACCGATTTCGACGCGGAGGCAGCCGCCGTAGCCTTCCTCGAAATTCTGCGTACACGGGTTTGGGGAGTTGCGGCCAACAGTCCCGCGTTGGCAGGCGATCCAGTGGCTCGGATCCTCGTCGTCGAAGACCTGTTCCAGGTCGCCGTTGGCCACGACCTCGCTCGCTAATTGCGGACCTCACACGTCCGATCAGGCATGTGAGGTCGGTAATGCATTGGCGACGTTGAGATTTCAGCCTAAGTCGCACCATTCGGAAGCAGTGACGCCAACAGCTCCACCCCGCGAAGGAGATCTCCGGACGGGCGATCGACAAGGTTTTCGGTCCCGAGCAGGGTGGCGTAGCCGTGCGACATCGACCAACCGGCGATGACGAGGCTCGCGACGTCGGCATCGGTGACTGTCTCGGGGTCGCGGGAAGCGATGAGACTTCTTCGGGCGCTGCTGTACAGAACGTCGAAGGCTGCCGTCCGGGCTTGTTCGAGGGCTGGATCGGTCTGGTCGCAGAGGTAGGGGCGGAACAAGACCTCGTAGAAGCCGCGGTTTTCGAGCGCGAACTTCACGTACTCTCCGCCGCCGAAAAGGAACCCGAGGTCGCCGGAAGCTGCCGGCGCGATTGCCGCGGCCATTCGTGTGAACCCTTCCGCGGCAACAGCGGTGAACAACCCTGTCTTGTCGACGAAATGGTGTGCGAGGGCTGCGTGTGACACACCTGCTCGGCGGGCGATTCGACGCATCGAGGCGGCTGAAACGCCGACTTCCTCGACCTCGGCAACGGCCGCGGCAACTGCCGTGGCTCGCAGGTCACCGTGATGATAGTGCCGGCGGGCGTCGGCTTCGGTCATGTGCCGAGAATAGCCCACGTGCAATCTTTCCATTGATAAGTTCCCAGATCAGAACTAGTCTTACCAATGGTAAGTTACCCCTACGAGCGACCTCGGAGGTGTCCGTGGAAGCGTTCGACGTGATAGTCGTTGGCGGCCGTTGCGCTGGTTCGGCACTCGCTGCTTATCTGGCACGAGCAGGTGTCCGAGTGTGCCTACTCGACAAGGCCAACTTTCCCAGCGAGACGCCGTCTACCCATGTGATTCAGCCCCGCGGTGTCGAGATCCTTGCCGAGTTGGGAGTGCTGGAACCGGTCTCGGCTCGAGGTGCAGCGCAACTGACTCGCTTCACATTGACCTACGACGATGTCCGCATCGACGGAGACGTCGACAGCTCCGGTAGTCCAGGACTGAACGTTCGCCGGACGATCCTGGATCGGCAACTGCAAGAAGCGGCCACCCGCGCGGGCGTCGACGTTCGAACGGGGTGCCGCGTTACGGGGGTCCTGATGTCGTGCGATCGAGCGGTCGGTGTCGAGACCGCGGACGGTCCGCTCTCGGGCGGTCTGGTCGTCGGAGCCGATGGTCGAGGGTCGGTGGTGGCCGAGTCGGTCGGTGCAGGAAAGTACTTGGTCAAACCGCCGGGGCGGACACCGATCTGGGGTTACTTTGCCGCTGGGTCGCAGGAGCCTCGGCTGCGTGTGGGAATCCACGGCAATCGGGGTCTGCTGGCGAGCCCTACGGATTCCGGTCTCTATATGGCCGGCGTTACCGTCGACCATCAGGATGCTCGTGCGTTCAAACGCGACCGCGAAACCAATTTCCGTAACGCTCTCCGTGTCTGGCCCGAGGTCTACGACATCGTGCGCGGTGCCGAACGTGAAGGTCCATTGCGAGTAATGGCCAACTGGCACAGCTACTTTCGGGAGTCCGCCGGGCCTGGCTGGGTGCTCGTCGGCGACGCCGGGCAGTTCAAGGACTTCACCCCGGCGCAAGGCATCGCCGACGCGCTCTGCCAGGCGAAGTCGCTGTCGAAGGCCATACTCGCAACGTCCGTTTCACCCACCGCGCGGGACGAAGCGCTGAAGCGCTGGTGGCAGGACCGTGACCGCAAGTCCTACGACATGTACTGGTTTGCGCTGCAGATGGGCCGCGCTGGGGTGGCCTCGCCGCTGACTACCGAGGTGCTCCGGCGGGTGGCCGACGATCCCAGCGGCGCGACCACCCTGCTGCAGGTCCTCAACCGAGAACTTCCGTCCAGCTCGCTGTTCACCACACGGCGACTCCTTGCCGCGACCTACGCGACGCTGCGCAAGTACCCGGACCATCGGCGGTCGACCTGCACCGAGATCAGCGCAGCGGTCGGGGCAGAAATCGAAAAGCGCCGTGCCCGACGACTGGGAATCGCGGGCTAGATAAGCCAGTCTAGACTTATATAAGTAGAAACCGGTACGATTCGTCGTGTGCACGCGTTCGACATCCTCGGCGACCCTCGACGCCGACGCATTCTGGAGCTGCTCGCCGACGGTGAGCAGTCCTCGGGCGCGATCACGGACGTGATCCGAGCCGAGTTCGCGATCTCCCAGCCTGCTGTCTCGCAGCATCTGCGTGTGCTGCGTGACAGCGGGTTCGCGTCCGTGCGGGCGGACGGTGCGCGTCGGCTCTACTCCGTCGAGCCCGCGGCACTGAGCGAGATCGACGCATGGCTGGACCGGTTTCGCCGGTTCTGGGATCAGCGGCTCGATGCCCTGGAGACCGAGCTGGCCCGGGGCAGGCGTGCATCCCTGACCACACCTGCCGACAAGGCCAATCCGCTAGCGAAAGGACCATGACATGAAGGACGTACTGGACGAACTGGCCGCGGCCCGCCGGACGATGGGCACGGCGACCCTGCCCGCCGGCGACGCGTACACGGTCGAGCTGCGGCGTTGCTACGACGCTCCGGTCGACGAGGTGTGGAACGCCATCACCGACCCCGAGCGGCTTGGCCGCTGGTTGAGGCCGGTCACCGGCAACCTTCGACTCGGGGGTTCGTTCGAACTGGACGGCGGTGAGCACGGCGAGATCCTCCATTGCGACCCACCGCGGCGGCTGCGGGTGTCCTGGCTCTTCGGGCCGGAGGCCGACGAGTGGCCGGGTACGAGCGAGGTCGAGGTACTACTGACCCCGAGCCCTGCCGGGGGCACCGAGTTCGAGCTGGTCCATGCAGCGGCGGTCGGGGAGCCCATGTTCCCGACCTACGGCCCCGGTTCCGGTGGTGTGGGCTGGGACCTGCATCTCCTCACCCTGGCTCGGTTCCTAGCCGACGGGGAGGTCCTCGATCACGAGGGGCTCGAGGAGTCGCCCGAGGGGCGCGAGTTCATCCGACGCAGCGCCGCGGCTTGGGGCCACGCTCACCTGGCTGCCGGTGGCGAACCGGAGCAGGTCGCGGCCGCAGTCACGGCCACCACCGAGTTCTACGCACCCAGCACGTCGTCCCACGCCGAGAAGGAAAGTACGACGTGAAGTTCACCAACTCGGTCGAGGTCGCCCTGCCGCTGGAGAGGGTGGCCCAGCTGCTCGCCGATCCAGCACATCTACCGAAGTGGTTGCGAGGCATGGTGCTGCACGAGCCGCTGAGCGGGATCCACGGCGAGCTCGCTACCACGTCTCGGGTCGTAATGCAGTCCGGGAAGCGACGTTTCGAATGCATCGAGACGATCACACGTCGGGAGCCGGCAGACCTACACGGGATCCCCAAGGGGACCGTTGTTCATTTCGACCGGGAAATCGTCGGCGCGGGCATGTGGAGTGTCGCCCGCGATCGGCTGACCGAAGCAAATCCGGACACGACGCTCTGGGAATGCGATAGCGAATACCGGTTCAGCGGTCTGCTGATGCGGCTGATGGGGCTTCTGATGCCGAGCGCCTTCCGTAAGCAGCAGCAACAGCACATGCAGGATTTCACCGCGTTCGCCGAACAGGGGAAGGACGTCCGCGAAGCGAACAAGTGATCGTCACTGCGCGTCTGAAAAATGGTCGGAGTTCGAGGGCACGTTTCACTACCGTCACCTCGGCGACCCTCCGAGACAGCCCCCGGATCTGTGGGCGCGCAGCATGTTTCTGGAAGCACTGACGTACTCGTGTCGGCAATGCTGAGTCCCACTCCACCGCAGAAGCGGACGGCGGACCTCCAAGCGGAGGTACTAGTCCTTGCATCCGCGGTCGGCCTCGATCGACGATTGAAGGAATCACGATGGATCTCGCGAAAAGTCTTGGCGCTGAACGTATCCTGCGGCTGCCGCAAGGGCCGGTCAAAATCTACGAACGCGGTAGCGGACCGCCGATCGTGTTTGTGCATGGTCTGTTCGTCAACGCCGCGGCCTGGCGCAAAGTGGTGCCACGCCTGTCTGAAAAGTATCGGTGCATTACGGCGGACTGGCCGTTCGGGGGTCACCAGGAGCCGATGAATCCAGACGCAGATCTGACGCCGACCGGGATCGCCGACACTATCGCCGACGTACTCGATCACCTCGGACTACAGAATGTGACGCTTGTCGGCAACGACGGTGGGGGCATGCTGTCCCAACTCGTTGTTACGCGTCGGCCGCGACGCCTTGCCCGACTTGTTCTGACACCGTGCGACACCTACGAGAACTTTCCTCCGCCGTTGTTCGACTACCTGTGCTGGATGGCTAGAACCCCGGGAGCGGGCGCACTCACCCGCAGAATTCTGCGGATACCGCAAGCCCGATACGTCTATGCACGATCACGCATCGGCTACGGATCACTCACCGTCGATCCGATCGACACCGAGTTGATCGACCACTACCTATTCGGGATCACCCATAGCGCGGACGTGATGCGCGACAGTCTCAAATTCCTTCGGGCCGTAAACAATCGGTACACGCTGGACGCCGCGGCGCAATTTTCGTCGGTCAGCGTGCCGGTGCTGATCGCGTGGGCGCCCGAGGACAAAATCTTTCCCTACAGCGAAGCTCAGCGGCTCGCAGCGGATTTCCCGACATCTCAGTCGGAGGCTATCCACGGGTCACGAACCTGGGTTGCCGAAGATCAGCCGGATCGGACAGCTCTGCTCATCGACGAGTTCGTCCAACGCACCATAGGCACCGAGCAGAGGTCCGGTCGTTGACATCGTTGGGGCATTCGCTCCCGAGGCCATGCACATTGAGCCCTAGTCTCCGCCGACGCCTACGCAGCCACGCGAGCGTGGAATCGAAACATCGGCCCGTATGTTTCGACTGCCACATCGTCGAATCCCGCTGCGAACAAACGACTCGGCAACGCTTCGGGCGCTATCGGCAAGTAGGTGTCGCCCGTGTGCAGCAGGCGAAATGCCGTCGAGTGCAGCCCATCCATTCCTGCAAACACGCCGCCGGGTCGAAGCACTCGACGCGCTTGCGCGAACACCGCGTCCTGCTGCTCCTCCGAGGGCACGTGGTGCAGCATGGAGAATGTCACCACAGACGTATAGCTCGCGTCCCCGAGCGGCATCTTCGCAGCGTCACCGTGGATCACGGTGACCTGGTCCGAATGCAATGCCTGCAATCGTTTCGCCATCGTCTCGTCGAGTTCGACCCCGGTCAACGAACCGGTACGTAGTCGAAGAGCGCGCAAATTCGCGCCGTAGCCGGGCCCGATTTCGACCGTCGATTCACCGAGGTCGAGGTCGCACAGTGCCCACGGGACCAATTTGCGAGTCGTTAGCACTTCCCAAGCCGCGGACCTGCACGCCATGCGGTGCAGCACATTCATTCCCATACGGCGAAAATACGCAGGGCCACCCGCTGTCCACCACGAGCTACGCTGACAAACTATGTCGCCAGACGGACATTTCACGGTGCCGTTTCCAACCCAAACCACGGCGATGGTGTTCGGCGGCCCCGCCCTGCCAGCAGGAACGTGGTTTCCAGCGCACGAACATCCGCAGCATCAGATCGCTTGGGCGTCGCGCGGCGTTCTTAATGTCGAAGTAGGAGTTGGGTACTGGGTCCTTCCGCCGACGAGAGCGCTCTGGGTGCCTGGCAACGCCGTTCACCGGACCGGACCGGACCGGAACGCCGAACGGCGCAGACATGCGCGGCATCTTCCTCGAACCCGAACGCTGCCCGATCGTATGGTCCACACCGACGATGGTGCGCGTCACCCCGCTGCTGCATGAACTGTTCGATTACTTGACGACAGGCAAGCTATCCGGCGAGCAGCGCCAACGCGTGGAGGCGGTGGTATTCGACGCTCTCGAACCTGTCAGCACAATTCCCATCGGCGCGCGTATGCCGACCGACCCGCGAGCCCGCGCCGTTGCCGAACGTATCGCCGCAGACCCGTCGGGCAACGCCGTCCTCGCCGACGTTGCGACGGACGTCGGCGTCAGCTCGAGGACCCTTGCTAGGGCATTCGTTGCAGAGACCGGAATTACGTTCGGCCAGTGGCGAACTCAGGTCCGGCTGGCGTCGTCGTTGCCTCTCCTTGCTGCGAACATGCCCCTGGCTCGCATTGCGGGTCGTGTCGGCTACGCCACCCCCAGCGCCTACGTTGCCGCATTCCACCGCGAAGTCGGGATATCGCCGGGGCGGTACTTTGCCGACTGACCAGGGAGTCAGTCTGTGCCGGCGCGCCGGATCGGCATCCAGGTTGTGGTGGGTGTTCCTGCCAGGAAATCGCGAACGAGGCGAGTGCACAGTTCGGGCTTTTCGTGCAACAACAGGTGCGACGTTTCGGGCACGATCGCCAGTTGCGCGTCGGGAATCGACCGGTACAGCTCGAGTGTGTGCTCGAGGGTCACGATGTCGTCGTCGGCAGCCATGACCAGCGTCGGACACGCAACGGTCGCCAGGTCTGCCGCGGGGATAGGCGGGTCGTCGTTGGCCGACCTCGCCACCTTTGCCATGACGACTGGAAAGTGGTCGGCCCCATCCGGGGACACCTCCGCGTACGCCGCGACCAGAACCGGCGGCGGTGGTGCGTCCGCGCTGGGCTTCAGAATGGCGCCGCTTTTGTCGAAGGCACCGCTGATCAGGACCAACCTGTCGACCAGATCGGGTCGGCGAATCGCGACGACCAGTGCGACGACGGCACCTGCGCTGTAGCCGACCAACCGGACGGGTCCGTCGACGATCCGCTCGATGAAGGCCGCCGAGTCCTCGGCCAGCAGATCCATGGTGATGGGACCGGGCTGGTCGGCGGTATGGCCGTGGCCGCGGCGTTCGGGGAGCAGCAGCCGGTAGTCGGCGGCCAGCGCGTCGAGGTTGCCGTCGAAGTCTCGGCTGTCGGTCAGACCACCGTGCAGCAGTACGACCGGCGCACCTGACCCGCCGTCCTCGTACCAGGTGCTGATTCCGTTGACGTCGATGTAGTCGGCCATGTTCGTCGGGTCCTCTCGTATCGGGTGGGTACACCAGTGATACGAGTCGGCTGCCGAAAACTAATCGGTCGTGACGAGAACCGGCGGGAGATCGAAGAGTGCGAACAGCCGGTCGGGGTCGAGGTAGGTGGTTGTCTCGGTGATCGTCGCGTCGACGATGGTGAAGACCACGAGGGCGAACGGTCGCAGGCTGCCGTCCGGTCCGGTCGGTAGGTACTGACCGAACGCAGGCGCACCGTTGGCGATGGTGGGAACAAGCCGGGCGCCGGCGCAGAAGTCGCCGCCGGCAAGTAGCGAGCTGCGAATGTCGGCGCGGCCGCGTAGCCACCACAGGTACGGCGGCATGGAGGTCGTCGCATCCTCGTGCAGCAACGCAACGAGAGCTTCGACGTCATAACGTTCGAAGGCGGCGCAGTAGCGGGTCAGCAATTCCTGCTGCGTCGAGTCCATCGGTTGTGCGTCGCCGAGTGGTTCCGATGCAAGCGTCGACCGCGCACGTTGCAACGCGCTGGTCACCGACGCCGTTGTGGTGTCGAGCAGATGCGCAACTTCGTCTGCCTTCCAGCACAACACATCCCGAAAGATGAGAACGGCGCGCTGTCGGGCGGGCAGACGTTGCAGCGCTGCGACGAACGCGAGGCGAATCGAGCTGCGAAGCAACGCCACGTCGGCCGGATCACCGGATGGCACCGCCCGATGGTCGGGGATCGGCAGTACCCACGCATATTCCGGGAGCGGCGCTCCCACGTCGGGTCCCGGGCGTGACGGCGCCGCCAGATCCATTGCTCTTGCCCGCCGTTGGCGGCCTCGTGCGGTGTCGATGCAGATGTTGGTGGCAATGCGATACAGCCACGGCCGCACATCGCCGCGAGCAGGATCGAAGCGATCGATACTGCGCAGGGCGTTGACGAACGTCTCCTGCACGGCGTCCTCGGCATCGAAGGGCGACGCCAGCATCCGGTAGCAGTAGCCCGTCAACTCGACGCGGTACTGCTCCAAATCGTGCTCTGGTCCGGCCGCACTCATGCCGCGACAATATCGGGCTCGCCGGACTGCCCGGCCGACTATCCGAGGCGTCTGCGCGGGTTCTGGAACACTCGAGTGATGTCGAATCGAAAGGGACTCGTCGCGCGACTGCGGCGATTCACAGACCGCACTGCAAGCGTCGACCTCACGCGGTACACAAAACTGTTGCCCGCGATCGGCGAGCGCGAGGCGGACCTACGCAAACTGTCCGACGAGGAGATAGGTGCCGCCGCGGACCGCTTGCGGAAGTCGGTCGACGACAAGGCGTGGTTGTCTGACACGTGCGCGCTCGGACGCGAGGCCGCCGACCGCGCGCTCGGCGAACGCCCCTTCGACGTTCAACTGTTGGGTGCAATGGGCATGCTCTCGGGCAACGTCGTGCAGATGGCGACCGGTGAGGGCAAGACGCTCGTCGGTGCGATCGCGGCAGCCGGTTATGCGTTGCGCGGCAACCACGTTCACGTTGTCTCGGTCAACGACTACCTCGCTCGACGCGATGCCGAATGGATGCGTCCGGTCTACGACCTACTCGGCGTCACCGTCGGCTTCGTCGAGGAGTCGAGTACCAACGACGAGCGGCGCTCCGCATACGAGTGCGAGGTGACGTACGGCGCTGTCAGCGAAATCGGGTTCGACGTGCTGCGTGACCGACTCGTGGTTGTCCCCGGTGACCAGGTGGCACCACACCGGGAGGTCGCGATCATCGACGAGGCCGACTCGGTGCTCGTCGACGAGGCGCGAGTTCCGCTGGTGCTGGCGGGGTCGGTGGATCCTGCGGTCACGCATGTCGAGATCGCCAACATCGTTCGACGGCTTCGTCCAAAGCAGCACTACGAGGTCGACCCCGGCCGCAACGTCTGGTTGACCCCACTTGGGGAGGCCGAAGTCGAGCGGGCGCTCGGCGGGATCGACCTCTACGACGATTCCGGCTCGGACCGCCTTGCCTCGGTCAACCTCGCGCTGCACGCAGAAGCGTTGCTCACCCGCGACGTCGACTACCTGGTCCGCAACGGAGCCGTGCAGCTGATCAATCAGTCGCGCGGGCGAGTTGCCGTGCTCCAGCGCTGGCCCGACGGGCTGCAAGCCGCAGTGGAGGCGAAGGAACAGCTGGCGCCCTCCGACAGTGGGGAGATCCTGGATTCGAGCACGGTGCAGGCGCTGATCTCTCGCTACCCGACGGTCGCTGGAATGACGGGCACCGCTGTCGCCGTTGCCGATACGCTGCGTGAGTTCTACGAGCTCGAGGTCGCGGTCATTCCGACGGATCAGGAGAACATCCGAATCGACGAGCCCGACCGCATTTTCACAACCGCGGAAGCGAAGCTGACCGCGATCGTCGCCGAGATCGAAAAGGTGCACGCCGACGGCCGCCCGATTCTGATCGGTACCCAGGACGTCGCCGAATCCGACGCGCTCGCAGAGCTTTTGGTGCAAGCCGGACTGACGTGTGCAGTGCTCAACGCGCGCAACGACGCAGAGGAAGCGAAGATCATCGCCGAAGCCGGAGCGCCTGGTGCGATCACCGTCTCCACCCAGATGGCAGGTCGCGGCACCGACATCAAACTCGGCGGTCACACAGGTACTGGCCCGACCTACGACGACGTCGTCGAGCGTGGCGGACTGTATGTGATCGGCACCGCGAGATACCAGAGCAGCCGGCTCGACGATCAGCTGCGTGGACGAGCGGGCAGGCAGGGCGACCCGGGCGGCAGTGTTTTCTTCGCAAGCCTCGAAGACGAGGTTGTGCTGATGGGAGAGCCGAATATCCCCAAAGGGGTTGTCGCCGAAGACGATGGCGAGGTCACCGATCGGCGAGTGCCACCGCACGTCGACCACGCGCAGCGAGTCCTCGAAGGCGTCAACCTGGAGATCCATCGCAATACGTGGCGCTACACGAGGCTGATCGAGCGACAGCGTGACGACATCCTGCGATTCCGCGACGGTGTGCTCAGCGGTGACGCCGCAGCCGAGTTGATGCGGGCGGAGGCGAAGGATCACTACAGCGAGATCGAGAAGGGACTCGCCGACGATTCGTTGGAACAGGTCTGCCGCGAGATTCTGCTGTTCCAAACCGACCGGCTGTGGGCAGATCACCTCGCCTTTCTCGCCGACGTCCGAGACAGCATTCACCTGCGTGCCCTCGGCAAGGAGACGCCGATCGACGAGTTCCACCGTGCCGCGATACCGGAGTTTCACAAGATCATCGATGAAGCGAAATCGCAAGCGGTGCAGACGTTCTCCGAGCTTTTGGTTGTCGACGGCAAGGTCGATCTGGAGGCTGCAGGAGTGCTGAGGCCGTCCGCGACGTGGACGTACATGGTTCATGACAATCCCTTCGACGCGAGTGTCGGGCACGTGCTGGAGGGAATGCGAAGCGTTTTGCGCAAACGATTCGGTCGACGGTGAGGAGTGGGTTTCGGGACGCGTTTTAGGTTCAGCGGAATCGGCCTCCTGCTGAGCAAGATCGCAAATACGCGCGGCAGCGGTGGTCGATCTCCAAGACGATCGGCACGTCCTCAGCGAGATCTGCTTGTGCTCAGTTGTATTCGGAGGTAGCGCAGCCAAGCAGTTGGGCGGGTGGCGATCGTCACGATCAGCGGACTGGGATCGAAGTAGGCGAGTCGCTCGACAACTTTGCCGTCACGCAGGGTTATTCGATCCAGCACTTCCAAAGAGAATCGTTTCCCGGCGATCGTTCCAGACAGAGTGTGCTCGATGACGACACCATCGTGCGTCGCTGACCACCAGAGAAGGTGGCCCGCCAAGTCGGGGCACAGCTGAAGAAGCTGACTTAGCTCGTCGGCATACGCAGCGCAGCTGTGCATTTCGGGTCGAAACGGTTGTTTGAGGTGAGCGTCCGGATGAAGGAGCTCGCCGAGACGTTCGGGGTCGGGATTTGCCCAGAAGCGTTCGAAGCGGCCAACAAACTCTGCTGCGTCCGCGTCTGGGGTGTTCGCCTTGACTTCCGCCTGCGGAGACTCATTCGTCATACCTGAGTTGTAGCTGGGCTGCCTCGCCCGATGCTGGCGGAAATCGGTCATCGTCACCGATGGTGTCGAGCGTGTAGAGCCTGATCTAGGGTCGAACGGGTTCGAGCGCACGTCGACTCCGCATCGGTGGTTGATCCGATGCGGGGTCGATGTTCGGTTGTTGGGCTCAGGCAGCCTTGGGACTGGCTCGGCCGTGGGCGGGAATGGGTTGTCGGCGTGGGTCGATTCCGGCGGGTGGGATGAACCAGGGATGGCGGTCGGTGCCCATCACCACATCCCAGTCGGTGTGATGCATCAGCCGATGATGAAACCGGCACAGCAGCACCAAGTTGTCCAGATCGGTGGGACCACCGTCGACCCAATGGTGCACATGATGTGCGTCGCACCAGGATTCGGGTCGACCGCAGCCAGGGAAAGAACACCCGCGATCGCGGGCAGCGACCGCTTTGCGGAGCCGTTTCGACACCACCCGAGTGGTACGACCCAGGTCGACGGGGCAGCCGTCCTCGTCCAACACGATGGTGGTGCGCACACAGTCGCAGGCAAGGCGTCGCGTGGAGCGCACGGTCAGCGGACCCATCCACGGCATCCAGCCGGTGTCGGTGTTCTCGAACAACTGCCGGTAGGCGTTGCGATCGGGTCGCGGTTGTTCAGTGTCGAGCCGATCTGTGTCGGGCTGATCGGTGTCGGGCTGATCGGTGTCGGACTGGTCAGCAGCATTCGGGTCACACATGTCGGTGTGGTGATCGATGAGGTCGGCGGCGTTGATGTGCACCGACAGGTGCGGACGGTCCCCACCTTCGGTGGGTCCGGTGGCGGAGTCGAGGTAGCGCCGCAGAATTTCGGCGAACGCGTCGGCCCGGCGTTGCGCGGCACTGCGCGCGTCGCGGTCTCCGGTCGCGGTGTTCGGGTGCGGTGCCGCTAGTGGGGAGAGGGCGGCGAGCAACATTTCGGCGGTTTCGGCGTCGACGTCACCTTTGATCGCCATGCGACCGTTGAGGCTGGTGGAGG
>NZ_JBIMSN010000077.1:0-3122 GCF_043944905.1 Antrihabitans spumae | reverse complement strand
TCCAAGGTGGTCCCATGCTAGTGGCAAGCAGGTGGTCCCATCACCCTGGCAAATGACAGCCCTGGCTCCGCAACACGAGTGGCTGAGGCCACTGACGGCCCGCCGGACGCAGATGGCGTCGTACAGAGAGCCGACGACGCGGACGAAGGCTGGACGAAGGACTGGGATACGCCACCTTCACGCGGGGGTGCCTTTCCGACGATTTCTGGCGGCTTGCCGACTCTCGGGCGGAGGCGACGGTAGCCGGGTGGCTCCAATATTGCGGCGTATCGCGCAGCTTCTCGGGGCCTCAGTGTTGTCACCCGACTTCTCGATGGAGGACGCTGACGTCTTCGCCTGTGCCCCTGCACCATTGACTCTCAGAAACTTGTCAGTCGACACAGCCGCACAGGAACACCTAGCCGGATGAGCCGAGCGCGTTGCGAAGGCCGCAGTCGAAGACGCCGGTTCGCGACTTGCCTGCCAGTAATATCCCAACTTAGGATATCGCCTTTACTTCGTTGCCGCCGTCGAGCACCGACCGCATTGCACCGATATTGAGAACTTCGCCGGAGAGGACGTAATCAGTGCCGAATCAGCCGAGCGCGGATGATCACTCCGATGGCGAACCCAGGCCAGGTACCAAGCCGACCAAGGCAATTCTCTGGATCGCTGGAGGCCTGACAGTGGCTATCGCGGTCGTCATCGCGTTGTGGGCATTTGAGCGCCCTGATGGTCGGCAGAGTGACCACGACTCGAATGGCGAGGACACCAGTGGCCAGGAGATCAGGGGGACCTTAGACGACTGGCTGACTGCGATCTGCGCGCCCGGAAAGTTCTACGACGGGACGACCTTCAACGGCGCGACCGGTGGGGGCTCATGCCCTATCGGTAACCCTGACTACCCGAACGATCTCGTGTATGTGACGCAGTACGACTCCAACTTCAAAATGAACAACGATCTAGCTGCATATCAAATGCAGTACTACGCATCGAGTATCAACGATCAGGGCCAAATCAACGTGTTCGCGGTTCGATCCGCCAGAGGTAGAAGCGCTCTCCTACCTCTCAGCCAATTCGGGTTTGAGATTTACGCTGTTCAGCGGCGTTGACGACCGCCAACCGAACCCGCACAGCGCGCGCAGAGTCGAGAACCGCTCGCCGCTAGGCAAAGGTCGATAGAGCATTGACGCCAACAGCTCGCCCCACGTGCGGGCATGCTCTTCCCAGGCGTGAGGTTCATGTCCAGCCCAGCGAGCCCCACACTTCACAGAGCGTTGGTAGGGGTTTCGGATTCAGCGATTGTGGATACCAGCTATGGGGCGTGCTGAGATGCCACCGGCCGGATGGCACGCAAACGCGCGATTGCACAGTTCGGTTCGAACAGATGCTGACGGCAGGAGTATCCATTCATGGACGATGAGACGGGCCCGGCGGAACTACTGCTCGCGACTTGCACTCGCGACCTCGGCGACCCTGATCTGTGGATCACCCCTGACGGATATCCGGACTCGCTCGCACTGTGCCTGATCGACTCGATCTACTCGACCGGCGCGCACTACACATCGGTGCTGAACGTCGTTCGAAACTACCGCGATTACCGAAGAACCCAAGCTGCAAACGCCGATTCCGACGGAGCACCCGAGTTGTTGACGACCATCGGCGAACTGGGTGGCCCGGATGGATGGGCAACCAAGGTAGGCAATAGAAGGCCTACGTCGACCGCGCCGGGAGCGCCACTCAAGGCCGCAGCCATCGCCTCAGCCGCGGAGACCCTTGTTGAGCTCGGCATCGAAACCACTTCCGAGTTGCGTGCCGCTGCTGCCAACGGTCAGATCGATGCAGTGAAGCAAGCCTGGCGCAGGGTGCCCGGCCAACGCTCTGGACTGACATGGGAATACGCACTGATGCTCGCGCAAATTCCTGGCGTCAAGGCCGATCGCATGGTCATTCGCTACACCGCACGTGCGATCGGCTTGCCCGAATCGCAGCTGTCGGCGAAGCGAGCCAACGAGCTGGTACGCCGAGTGGCGGAAGTAAAGGGATGGAACATAATTCACACCGACCACGCCATCTGGCGGTTCGAGTCCGGCCGCCAAGTCAGCCGAGAAGCTGACCCCATTTGAGTAACGCGCGTGAGGCCGTTGGGTGCGCGCCGCCCGTGCCCGGCCACCGCCCAAGGATCAGAGGTGCTGGACACCTGCGATGACGCAACGAACACGCCGTATGCGTGAAGGAAGGAAGACGTGATCTCACACGATGGCATGGGCTGTGTCGCAGCTCTCGACGTGGACACCGGAACGCTCACCTTGGTTCACTCTGGCGCTCTCGCGCGGATGAACAACAAGCCGGAAACCCCCCGCGTCATTCCGCTCGGCGCGATCGAGTCCGTCGAGCCACAAAATCCACGACGATGAAGCGAGGATTCGTTCGTTTCCTTCTCCGAAGTCAGTCTGGCTACCATCGTGATCCCAACCGCGATATCAACGCTTACCTGCTGAAGTCGTTGAAGGACAAGACAGCCGAACCGTTTGTTGAGGCTGTCCAAAGCGCGATTGCCTCAGCTGTCGACCGTCGCGTAATTCCCCAGGGGTAGCCGTCACGTAATTCCTCACGTTCGGCGCTGCTGCGCTGAGGGTAGCTGGGCTTGTGGTCGGTGTCAGCTAGCTGTGGTGCCGGGTCGTTTGCGTGGCCGGTAGGACGGGCCGTCCATGAGGACTTGATGGCTGGTGTTGATCAACCGATCGAGCAGCGATTCCGCAACGACGGGGTTCGGAAACAACGGATACCAATCCTTCGGGGCTCGGTTGCTGGTGAGAATTACTGGTTTCCCCGCGATGGCACGGTCAGAGACCAGGTCGTAGAGGTCATCGGATTGAGTCGGGGTGTGCTCCCGCATCGCGAAGTCGTCGACGATCAGAACCAGTGGTCGGGTGTATTCACGCATGCGTTGCCCGATGGTGCGATCAGCGTGACCACCGGCGAGGTCGGCGAGCATGCGTGAGCATTTGACGAACCGGATATCGCCGCCGCGGCGGGCCACTTGATGGCCAAGTGCTTGTGCCACATGAGTTTTCCCGACACCGACGGTTATCGAGGGTTGTGGCGTGCCGGTGGCGTATTTGCGCACGTGGAAGCGTTGA
>NZ_JBIMSN010000076.1:0-6600 GCF_043944905.1 Antrihabitans spumae | reverse complement strand
CACCATTCTTTGTTGGTGACACGGACTTCCGCTCAATCGCCGTGAAAGCACGAGGCTAGACAGCGAGCTGGATCACGTTGCAACGACAAAGCAGAAACCGCAGGCCAGAATGTTCTCTGACCTGCGGTTTCTTTTGTGGAGCTAAGGGGATTCGAACCCCTGACCCCCACACTGCCAGTGTGGTGCGCTACCAGCTGCGCCATAGCCCCGTGCTTCGCGATCGGTTGCCTGACCGCTCGACCGAAGTTACACCATCGGCACTTCGGTCAACAAATCCCGAGCTGGACCCTCGTCACTGTGCACCCATTCGGGTCGGTGTGCACGCAAAAGCATGCACACCGACCCGAATCAACGCAGCCTGATAAAGCAACCTCACGCGGTCAGCCCAGCTTCTCGATCCAGTCGGCCTTCGCGGTGTCGACGATCTTGCCGTCGAGCAGAGCGGTCGGTGTGACCTTGGCTCCGGCTGCCGCCATCACTTCACGACTCTCGTTGGCGCCATCAGCAGCTTCCTGCGCCTTCGCTCCGCTCGCGATGCATTGCACACCGGCGTCGGCAACGCCCGAATCTTTCGCTAGCTGAGCGAGCTGCTCATTTGAGAGGTCGGTCTTGCCCTTCTCTTCGGGCTTGTTCTCGTCTGCGTAGAGCGCGACATGGAACTTGTTGTACGCGATCGCATTTCCCGTTTCGGCGACGCATCGAGTCGCCGCTGCTGCGCGGGTGGAATAGTCGCCACTCGCCGACAGCTGGTTGAGCCCATCGAGCATGTGGTAGCGAATCGCCAGCTTGCCGTCGTCGACCGCTTGGGCCATTTCCTGACCGAAGAGATGCTCGAATTGCTGGCAACCGGGGCACATCGCGTCTTCGAATAGATCGACCGTTACGGCGGCGTCGGGACGGCCGAGACGAACCGCGCCCTCGTCCTGGATCTGGACCTGCACAGCGGCGTTGTTGACCGTTCCGTAGCCCTCGTTGCGAGGCTTGTCGCGATTGTTCTGCCAGATCACACCACCGATCACGACAATCGCAATCACTACGAGCGCGATGCCGCCGAGAATGTAGGTCGGCGTGCTCGACGTCGGCTTCGGCGTGTACTTCGAACTGGCTTTAGCCTTCGGCTTGGCGTTCACCGGAAGTCCTTCACTTTCTCTCTTTCGACGTGCAGCTTGCGTCCCACTCTGCCATTTCGGTCTGAGCCGGCACTGAGAATCCCCATCGAGACGGTTGCGCGTAGATTCAGCGCCTGTGACCGACGCCTCGTCCGCAGACGATTCGCTACCGCACGAATTCGACCACAAGCACTCCGACGTCTCCGGTGGGTGGCTGCGAGCCGCGACTTTCGGCGCGATGGACGGCCTCGTCAGCAACACCTCACTGATTGCCGGTATCGGCGGCGCGGGCGTGGCCTCGCACACCATCGTGCTCGGCGGCGTTGCCGGTTTGGTATCAGGCGCGTTTTCGATGGCACTCGGCGAATACACCTCTGTCACAACACAGAACGAGCAACTCGACGCGGAGGTGTCGGTCGAGAAGAACGCATTGCGCCGATACCCCGATGCCGAGCTCGCCGAATTGGTCGACATGTTCGCAGGGATGGGCATGAGCGAGGAGACCGCTCGTTCGGCGGCCGCAGAAGTGCACGCCGACCCCGAACGCGCGCTCGACATACACGTCAGCCAAGAACTCGGCTTGGATCCGAGCGACAAACCGTCACCGCTGGTCGCAGCAGGATCGTCGTTCGCGATGTTCTCGGTCGGCGCGGTGTTTCCGCTACTCCCCTATTTGCTCGGCTTCGCCTCGCTCACAGCGGGACTCGTTGTCGGCGGCATAGGCCTGATGCTCGCAGGCGCACTCGCTGCGCGGTTCACCGCGCAGTCGACGATACGAGGGGCGTTGCGGCAGTTGCTGTTCGGCGCAATCGCCATCGGCGCAACCTACGCGATCGGCTCACTTATCGGAATCGGCATCCCCGGCTGACACTTTCGAGGACTTGGCGGCAACCCTCGACGACGTCTCCGGCGACACCGACCAGAACAGGGCCGCCGCAAGCATCAACGCGCCCGTCACCGCGAATGCGACCTGATACGACAGCACCTCGGCCAACACACCGGCAACGATGGGTCCGACGACAACGCCGACGTCGGTGACCATTTGGACGGCGGCGAGCACCGGTCCGCCTCTGACCTTCGATCCGATGATGTCGGCGATCGCGGCCTGCTGCGACGGCAGCGTGAGACCGACTCCGACACCGGCGATGAATCCCGTCAGCAGAAACACCCAGATCGATTCCGAGACACCCATTCCGATGGTCGCACTACCGCTGATCATCGAGCCGAGAACGAGGAAGGGCTTGCGCCCGTAACGGTCCGACAGCCGACCCGCTGGGATGAGAACCAACGCATCGCCGACCGCAAATGCCGTCAAAGCAAACCCGGCGATCTTCACGTCCCGATGCAACGCCTCGACGACGAACAACGGTATGACGGCGAAGCGAACGCCCATCACCGCCCAACCCTGAACAAAGCTGGCCCACAACGCAGCCCGGTACGCGACCTTCGCCAACCCGTCCCGCAGCGTCATCGTCGGAGCATCCGCAGCGGCCGCCGGTGTCGCGAGCGTCGAATCGCGCAGCGCAAAGTAGACGACCGCAGCAGCGATCAGCAGCGCCACCGAATAGATAGCGAACGGGACGCGTAAACCGAAGCCGAGCAACGCACTACCGACCAGCGGTCCCGAGATGGCACCGAACAGAAAGCTCGTTGCGTACAGCCCGGATACACGACCGCGCATGTGCGGCGGCGAGATTCGGATGACCAACCCGAGCGACGAAATCGTGAACATCGTCGAGCCGATGCCGCCGAACGAGCGAAACACCAAGAGCTGCCAGTACTCCTGCGCGAACGCGCATGCGCCGGTGGACACGGCGACGACCAGAAGACCGATCAGGTAGATCGGCCGTTCGCCACGTCGTTGCACCAGTCGGCCGCTAGCGGGAGCAAAGATCAAGCGCATCAACGCGAATGCGCTGATGATCCCCGATGCAGCCGCCGGACCGACGCCGAAGCTTCGCGCATACTCCGGCAGAGCCGGTGCCACGATGCCGAATCCGAGCGCGATGACGAAGCTGGCGGTGACGATCACCCAGATCTCGGCGGGCAGCCGCTGCGACCGCGAACCCGCGCCGGCATCGCCATGAACCTCAGGAGCGTCGCCCGAAACGGGACCGGGCTCACTCACCGGCTGCGAGCGCCTCGGTCACCAATTCCTTTGCCGCGTCCTGGACTTGCGTGAGATGGTCGGGTCCCTTGAACGACTCGGCGTAGATCTTGTACTTGTCCTCGGTCCCGGACGGCCGAGCGGCGAACCACGCGTTTTCCGTCATCACTTTGATGCCGCCGATGGCTGCGCCGTTGCCCGGAGCGTGGGAAAGGATCGTGGTGATCTTCTCCCCTGCGAGTTCAGTGGCTTTCACCTGATCCGACGAGAGCTTCGCGAGTACCGCTTTCTGGTCGCGCGTCGCGGGCGCATCGATGCGCGCGTATGCGGGACTGCCGTAACGCTTTTCGAGCTCGGCATAACGCGACGACGGGCTTTGCCCCGTTACCGCGGCGATTTCCGACGCCAGCAAAGCGAGAACGATGCCGTCCTTGTCCGTCGACCAGACTCCGCCGTCCATTCGCAGGAACGACGCACCGGCGCTCTCCTCACCGCCGAACGCCAGACTGCCGTTGAACAAACCTGGTACGAACCATTTGAATCCAACCGGCACCTCGTAGAGACCGCGACCGAGCACTGAGACGACCCGGTCGACCATCGACGACGTGACCACGGTCTTGCCGACCTTGCTCAGCGCATCCCAGCCGATTCGGTTCGCGATCAGGTAGTCGATCGCAACCGCGAGGTAGTGGTTCGGGTTCATCAAGCCGCCATCGGGTGTGACGATGCCGTGTCGATCGGCGTCGGCGTCGTTACCCGTCGAGATGTCGTAGGCGTTCTTCGCTGCGATGAGCGACGCCATCGCATTCGGTGACGAGCAGTCCATCCGGATCTGTCCGTCGGTGTCCAGCGTCATGAAACGGAACGTCGCATCGACGGCAGGGTTGACTACCGTCAGATCCAGGTCGTGCCGCTCGCCGATCTCACCCCAGTAGTGCACGCTCGCACCGCCGAGCGGGTCGGCACCGATGCTGATTCCAGCGCCACGGATCGCATCGAGGTTCAGGACGTTCGGCAGATCGTCGATGTAGATGTCGAGGTAGTCGTACTGCTCGACCGCTGTATCGAGTGCCTGCGCGAGGGTCACGCGTTGCACACCTTCGAGACCGTTGAACAACAGCTCGTTCGCGCGCGCAGCAATCGCGTCGGTCGCTGTCGAATCGGCAGGACCACCGTGCGGCGCGTTGTACTTGAAGCCACCGTCGCGGGGCGGATTGTGCGACGGCGTGACGACGATGCCGTCGGCCTGCGCCATGGCACCCGAACTGTTGAACCGCAGAATCGCGTGACTCACCGCCGGCGTCGGCGTGTAGCCGCCGCGCGAATCGATTGCAACCGTCACGCCGTTCGCAGCGAGCACCTCCAGCGCGGTCGTCCACGCCGGCTCCGACAGAGCATGAGTGTCGCGACCGAGGAACAGCTGTCCGGTGATGTGCTGACTGGCTCGATAGTCGGCGATCGCCTGTGTGATCGCGAGGATGTGCGCTTCGTTGAATGCACCATCCAGACTCGAGCCTCGATGACCCGAGGTTCCGAACACCACCTGTTGCGCGGGATTCGACGGATCCGGTACTCGGCTGTAGAACGCCGTCACCAGGTGCGACAAATCCTCCAGGTCCTCCGGCCGCGCCGGTTGACCGGCTCGATCGTGGGCCACTATGACTCTCCTCTTCCGTGGGCGCGTTGCCGCGTACTCGCTCTGTATTCGATCACGTCAGTAGCCATTTCGTCGCCGCGGAGCCTGCGATCGCCGCTGCGAGGCCGGCAGCCAAGCTGACTGTGACATTCGCAAGAGCAAGACGGTAGGCGCGGGCTTCGATCAGCCGCACCGTCTCGTAACCGAAGGTGCTGTACGTCGTCAGCGCACCACAGAATCCTATTCCTGCCAATGCCATCACCGAACTTGTCACGCCCGCTCCGACCAGACCGCCGAGGATCGCCGACCCGATCAGATTGACCGTCAACGTTCCCCATGGAAACAGGGTGTCACGGCGAGCTTGTACTTCCTTGTCGATCAAATAGCGGACAGGTGCTCCGACCATTGCTCCGACAACAACCAACGCTGCGGTCATACCCGATCACCGCTTTTCGAACCGACCCCGCTGATCGCTCGCGTTGCCGCCATCCCAGCCATGACCGCAGTCACCGCCGCAAGGACCGTGCCGAACAGGTACACCAGAGGCACTATGACATCGGCCGTGTCGAACAACGTGTGAACCTCGACCGCATAGGTCGAGAACGTGGTGAAGCCACCCAGAATTCCGACCCCGAAGAACGGCCGCACCAAACGATGAACGGTCCACACCTCGGTGATCAGCACCATCAGCACGCCGATCAGCAAACAACCGGTGGTGTTGATCAGCAATGTCGACCACGGTATGTGGCCTGCTACGGGCGGCAGCAGATGGCCGATGCCGTACCGAGAGACCGCTCCGATTCCACCACCGACGGCAATCGCACCGAGGACGGCCAGATCCTGCTTCTGCATACATGTACTCCTACTCCACCCGGTAACGCGGGCCTACTCGAGTAGGGACCGTTAGCGGCGGGAACCGCGGTTGAAAAACGACGAGCCCCAACGCCGCACCCGTTTATGTTAGACCGCGCGCGGACCGAAGGCCCAGCCTTACAGCAGTCGAAACTGCAAGACCGCAATGACGTCGGAGAGCGCATCGGCCAGTACGTGCAACCGTGTCGTCGGCCCCGCAGCCGAGAGCACCTTCTGCCTGTCGGACTCGCCGATCGGCAGACCGGATGCCAGCGCGAACGAACGTGGTGTCGGCTCCGACACCAAAGGCGGGTCGGCAAATGTCGGCACTGGCGCACCGGATTTCGCAGCGAGATCGTGCCAGCTCGCCTCCAGCTCGTCGGTCAACTCGCCGACCCGTGCGAGGGCGGCCGCAGGATCCCCGTCCGGCTCGTCGGGCCAGAATTCCACTTCCGCCCGCGGATAAGGATCGTCGAGCAGCCACCGGACGATGCGCAATCGCTGCTCACCGACGGCAATGATTCCGAACCGACCATCCGGTAGCTCGACGCACGACCCGATCAGCGCTGCCGTCCCGACGAGAGCGCGCTCGTCACCTCCTCCGACTTCACGTCCGCGGGTGATGAGCACGACCCCGAAGCGCGGCTGCGGCGCAGCGAGGCACGCCTGAATCATCGCGACGTAGCGCGGTTCGAAGATCTGCAGGGGTAGCCGTTCACCAGGCAGCAGCGCGGCCCCGAGGGGAAACATCGGCATGATTTCCACGGGACCAGGTATACCCCGCCGACGCGGGAGGCGGCTACGCCGCTCGTGCGTCCTTTCGGAGGTCCCACCCTCCGAAAGGACTGGCTCGAAAATGGGTAGGTGAGTGGGCAGGCGACAGCACCCGGCGCAGC
>NZ_JBIMSN010000075.1:0-803 GCF_043944905.1 Antrihabitans spumae | reverse complement strand
TACGACAGCGACGGTGACGCGATCGGTCACTTGATGCTCGACCTCAGCAAGCGTTACCGGCAAACTCCGCGACGCGGCCTAAACTGTGTCCCGCATGTATCTAGACACATCTGTGCCACATGTATCTAGACAGCACAGAGGTCCTGGCCTCCAAAAGGACTCACGAGCGGCGTAGCCGCACAGGGTGGAAGAGAAGCCCCCCAGGGTGCCTATTCGATGTGGACTTTCCGCGCGATTCTTGGCGAGGAAGTACACAACTCAAGGGGGGTTCTCATGAAGCGAACAATCGGCACGTCATTTGCGGGGGTATTGGCAGCCTGCGCCATGGCGGTAGGTCTTGCGGCCGGGCCTGCGCAGGCGCACGGGGTGACGATCGACGACACCGACAGCCAGGGTTATCTGAATTACCCGGGCGCACGGTGCAACTACACCAACCAGGCGGTCTCGATCGTGCGGACCGAGAAGTCGCTCATCGTGATCTGCATCACCGGAGCGAACCGGTTCTACTACAAGGGTTTACGACTGAGCGACGGTGCGGCGATCGAGATCGACGACCCGACCTATCAGTCACCGGGTACCTGGTACGCGCGCGCAGGCGAGACGCTCTACCACTTCAACGAATACGAGTTCTACGTCTCGAATTCGAGCGTCGGCATCATCGGCTACAAACCCGTGCTCGAGTCACGAGGTGTGACACGCGGCTGAGGCGCCTGCGGCGCTCGTGAGCACTTTCGGAGGTCGCGGAGGCTGTTGCCGAATTGATTGCGGCTTCTGAGGGCTGCTGAGAGTCGGTGTCGTCGTTC
>NZ_JBIMSN010000074.1:0-22245 GCF_043944905.1 Antrihabitans spumae | reverse complement strand
GAGCACCTTTCTTCATGTACGACACCAACTCCGAAGGAATTACCGTGAAAGCGGCAGGTTAACGCGTGATCCTGGTTGCGGCGCGGTTTTCAAATACCGGCTCACGAACAGCTCGGCGTCACCCACTTCAAGAATCAATAGTGCGCCGGCAGGGAGGCCTCCCACGACCGTTCCGAGCAGACCCTCTACTTCGTTATGCCCCCATGCCTCGTGTCGCTGAAACCGCGGCAGCTTGATCTGCCCCATGCGGATGCGATTGAACCAGTCCTTTACCGATCGATTGCTTGCTTCCATTCGACAACTCCTGTCTGATCTATCGCAGTAATATGGCGGCGCGAAATCAGCCGTGCACTACCGATTGCTCGCCCAAGACGATCTCGGCTCCAGCAACATTCACGATCCGCGTCGCCAGAGTCCGGCGCGCAAGCGACTCCGGCAAAGCTGCTGAGAACTTGAGCCCCCGGACGGCGGCAGTATCGACGGCTGGGAGCGGGCGCCCTGTGGAGCCGGACCTCACCTCAGCTAGACCATCTCGAATATCGGCAACCGACAGATCGCGATGTAGGCGCACCGACTCTGCACCGATTCGCTGGCGGGGGACTACAAGGTTTGACGCCCACGCTGCCAGCGTCCTGTTCGCCCGCGCGCCGGCCCACGTCCACCATCGCCAGTCGTCTCGCTCATCGCGCTCGATGACAAGCGCGCCATCGGAAACATGAGAACGGCGGACGTCGCGTAACGACTCCAAAGTTGCACGTGCACGGCCGGTTAGGGTCACACCTGCTGGGTCCGCGCCGAGTAGCACGTCACGGATTCCGCGAGCAATTTCGATGGAAGCTCCGTCCGGGACCGAGCTCCACTTCGCGCGGCCCTGAATGTCAGTGGCTTCAACGTAAACGTGGCGCCGTTTCCAATCGATGTGAGTAACTTTCCACGAACGTCCTCCGAGCAGCAGAACCCGCGGACCCTCTACCTCATCAGTCAGTACTGCGGTCTCTACAAACCCGATCTCTTGGCGTCCCGCGAGCACGGTGAATTCGGGTGCCGCCGTGAAGACTGCCAAAAGTTCCATGAAATGACGGCGACCAAAGACCTTCTCCGCTTCGATTCCAATGAACGCACTTCCGGCGTCTTGCTCGAGGAAGCCGTTCGAAAGCATGTGATCGAGGATCTGCTGACTTGTTGAGTCGAACAGGGGGAGCGAGCCCCAGGCGGTACGCCAATCAGCGAGCGGCAGTCGTCGTGTCTGGAGCGCAGCCGCCAATATCTGTTGTGCCGCAATGTGCCTTGGTTCAGGCGTCGCTACCACGGGCTCGACCCAGCCCTGCGACCAGCACTGCAGCATTCCTAGCGCTTCGAGTGTCGATTGATCTGTGAGACACAAGAAGAGACAGTTGCGGGTGCTGCCGGCGCGACGACCAGTGCGCCCGAGTCTTTGCAGAAACGAGGACACCGTGCGCGGCGAATTGATCTGGATAACCCGATCGAGGTCACCTACGTCGATGCCCAGCTCCAGCGTTGAGGTCGCAACGATGACGCAATCCCGCGCTTCGGCGAAGGCCTGTTCTGATTCTCGTCGTTCCGCAACTGACAGCGAAGAGTGCGAGACGAAAGTCGTGATTCCTCGATCGCGTACTTGCTTTCCCAACTCCTCGGCGAGCCGTCTCGAGTCGACAAACACGAGCCGCTTCTCACCGGCATGCAGTGCGGCAATCACTTTCGCAGCATTCTCGGAACTGCCGACCGCGTCTACGGTGATGTCGGGACGCTTCGTCGCAACATCCACCGACGGCGCGAGAACCTGGCCCTGACGCTTGTGGCCGCCTTGCAGCCAACCGAGCAGCTCAGCGGGGTTACCAACTGTTGCGGACATCCCGATGCGCTGCAGCGGCCGTCCTAGCAGGGTTTCGATGCGCGCAAGTACCGCCAACAAATGCCATCCGCGGTCGTCACCCGCAAACGCGTGCACTTCGTCGACGACTACGGCTTGAAGACCATCGAGCAGGTCGGCTGCAGCGACGCTCTCTGACACGAGCATCGACTCCAGCGACTCTGGAGTTGTAAGCAGGATGTCAGGGCGTTCGCGTTTGATTTGGGTACGAACGGACGAACTGATGTCGCCGTGCCACGTTTCCGTTTGTCGCCCAACCCAATCCGAGTAGCCAGCGATCCGCGGCTGCAGGTTGTTCAGGAGCGCCTTGAGCGGGCAGATGTAGAGCACTGAAATTCCGGTCCAGCGCTCTGACTCCATCCGAGTCAGTAACGGAAAAATGGCTGCTTCGGTTTTGCCGCCGGCGGTAGGCGCGAGCAGGATCGCATCGGAGCCCGCCGTTATCGGCGCAACGGCCTCATCTTGCAATGGACGCAGGCCATTCCAGCCCAGTGAATTTACGACATGATGTTGCAGAACAGGGTTCAGCTGGTCGAAGCCGCTGGACGTCACAGCTCGACCTCGTCGGCGGTCACTGCTTGCCGCTCGGTGTCGGTCATCTCCTCGGAGCTGAGCGTGAGCGAATAGTGTTGGCGCGGATCGAAGTCCGGGAATTGTTCGACGCGGTCCAGTACGTCGAGGACAAGCTTCTTGAGAAAGAGTCGTGGCGATATACCGACCTTGCCGCCGAGCTTTCCCGCGACAGCTGTGGCGAGTACCGCGATGTAAGCGTCGTCGACGACAGTGCGGACTCGGTCGCCTGCTGACGATCCGTCTGCGAAAACGTCACGAACCCTGATGCCAACCTCGACCAGCCGATCAAAATCGAAGCCCACGAGGCGAATCTGCGGCGCGCGCGGGTTGTCGAACCTGACGTCGGTGGAGAAGTCGGTGTGCAATCGCTGTGCCAGCGGCGGGAGCGATTGGACGCCGACGCGACCGTCGAAGAATGCCGGAGTACCGGTGATCAGTAGGTAGAGGCCTGGATAGCGGCCGGAGTCGAGTTCATCAATCCACTGCCGCAAAGCATTCAGTGCCTTCGCGCGCGCATCGGAACGCATCCGCTGCAGCGTTTCGACTTCGTCGATGACAAGAAGCAGTCCAGGATGGCGGGCTCCCTTGAGCACCGCGAGTAAGCCCTGCAAGAAGCCCATCGCGAGAAAATGGTCGACATCCTGTCGAACGCCGGCGGCGCGTTTGGCGGCAGCACCAACGTGCGGTTGCCCGCCCAGCCATGCGACGAGGGCGTCGGCCGTGGACGCATCCTCTCGTTCGAGCGCAGAGCGGTAGGCGCGCAGGACCATCGGATACACCGGGGTGGCAGTTGCGACTGCGGCAAGCCGGGTTTCGAGCAAAGCCTCGACTTGCTCGACGGTCGCGTCGGGGGTGCCTGCGGCCGCTGCGGCATCTTCTTCGATGCCATAGAGCCAGGCGTCGAGCACACTACGGAACGCAGACGGGGCGAAGGCGGAAGTGCGGAGTGACTCGGTCGTCCGTCGGTAGACCGTCTCGAGCTTGTGCAGCGGTGTTTCGAGTTCGCTTATCTGGACCTCTGCGACAGCAAACCCCTTTCGTAACGCCTGTTGCTGAATCCAGCGCGCGAAGAAGGTCTTGCCGGAACCATACTCGCCGCGAACAGCTTTGAACGCTGCGCCACCGGCAGCAACGGCGTCAAGATCCTCGCTGACCGTATTCGAATACTTGTCGATCCCGACGGCCAATACATCCAAGCTTCCCGATGGGACGGTGCCCTGCCGCAGTGCTTGCAGGATCTCGCGCCGCCGAACGGGCGAAAGTGCGCTCACGGCTTCACCTCGTACTGCTCGAACATCAAGGCAGCCTCGAGCTCGACCTCTATACCGTTCTCACTCAGCGCGACGACACCATCCGCGTTGATGACCTGACTCAGGGCCGCGATGGACTGCCGTGCTCGGAATGCCTTGACCCCCAGTATCTCCGCGGCCTGCGCGAGCGGGATCCGTCCATTTCCGTCGATCAAGGATTGGACCAGCTGACCGATCTGCGGCTTGCCGATGCGAGGCCGGAAAGTGTTGTACTGCTGGGCGAACAGTGGGCTGGCCAATAGCTCTGCGACTCGGTCACGGCCTCCGGCCGAAGGGACCACCGCCATTTCGGGGGTCGAGTCCTGGCCCATGTCGAAGAGCGCGTCGGACTGTTCGTTGGGCTTCGGTGTGGTCTTCCGCTTGGCAGGAGCCGTGGTTGGTTTAGGTGCGGCGACATCGGGGGTCACCTTCGGTGTAGCGCGCTCGGCTTCCCACCAGGTGGGCAAGGGGTTGGGGCGCGACTCGAGTCCTAAATGTGTGGGGACAGCGCCGTTGACCAAGATTGCGACTGGAATCACTACCTCCGCGAGGGTCGCACCGCCGTGGTAGCCAGCTTTGAGACCCGTGTACCGCACTTGCTCGTCTACTGCGAGTACAGCCCGGTGGTCGTCCGTGCGAACGCGATCGCCTTCGACGAGTACTTCGTCGGCCGGAAGGGAGGCAGGATCAACACCGGAAGCGGATCGATACCGCGACGACTCCCTCAGGCCGCGTTGAACGCTGGGTTGTTCGCGTCTCTCGACGACGTGGCCGTGGTCACTGGTCAGCACGACGGTGCGTCCGACGGCCGCCGCCCCGGCGAGCAACGCGTCGAGGTGTTTGAAGCTCGCCGTGGACCAGGTGGAACCGATCGGATCAGAGCGGTCCAAGGCATCGTCTATATCGTTGAGGACGCACGCCACTACGGGCCGTTTGTCGGTGTCTTCAACGGCAATCCGCACTTCCGCTGCGAGAGCGTGCCCGCGCGAGACGGCATCCATCTCGGCCTTGTGGAAGAGCACCTGCCCAGTACCGCGAAGTCCTTTGCTCTGCAGCCACGAACCAAATCCCCTCTCCTCCCGATCCTGAGTTCCAGTGGCAAGAGCACCGGTGAAGAGGGAGCACCGCGAAAATTTGGTGACCGTGGGCAGAACTGCAAGTGCGGCCTGAAGTTGGTCTGACCCTTCGAGCATGCACTCCTGCCATTGCGGCCGATACCGCCGCAACGCGTCGGCGACAACCTCGTTGGCAACATTTGCGCTCATGCCGTCTGCTACGACGAGCAGAACCGGCGAAGGTTTGACTTGGGTGGTCGCTACCCCGGTCGCGCCTGGCCGCGGGGCGGTGAGCGGACGTACGACGCGATCGAGTAGCTCTTCGATCAGGAGAGGCGCTTCGCGGGAACTGCTTCGATGAGTACCGGCCGAAGCGAGCAGGCGTGCGAAGTGACGGTCGGCGCGTGCACGCCGTTCGCGAACTGACACAACAATGAGATGGGCGGCTGCTGCAAGCGTCGTGTTGTCCGCACCAGTGAACGCTGTGTTCACTGCACCGTCAACCCACGAGAGCTCCGATCGGTGATAGGCCAGCCACGTCGCCAGAGTGCTGGGTTCCGAAGGAGGACGTCCAAGCCATCGGAGCAGACGTATGGCTGCGGCGCCGACACGGACATCGCGCGGCGCATCGGCCGTATCCACGTGTGCAGAGCGGTGCGAGACTACGTTTGCCCATGCATTCTCAACCGCCGTTAGATCGCCTGAACTTGATGCTGCGGCAAGCGCAGTGGCGAAGTGAGTAATTCGAGGAGTCAACGCAGACGGCAGCACGTCTGAGCGTGCAATAAGTGTGTCGGCCTGCAACTTCTTGACGAGATCCTCTGCGCGTCTGAGAATCTCGGCCGGTACGTCGATTCCGGCGACAGTCAGGGCCGAGGTGTTTCCCCAGGCTGCGAGCTGTTGGTCGGTGAGGCGGGCAACTCCGTCGAGCTGTACTTCGAGCAGCGTACGGACCTTGATGGAGGTGTCGAGCGGAGCGGGGAATGCCGCAGATATTGCCTTGCCATTGTCGAGCAGCGCTGCCACCAAGCCGAGCGGCACAAGCTGGGCAGGGCCGGTTGTTCTCAGTACGGTTGCGAAAGGTAGTCCAAGGAGGCCCAACCGGCTGCTGAGCCAGTGTAGGAACTCTTCGTACAGTTTGGGATCTGTGCTCGAGCGCCAAGTTTCGAAACGAGCCGCCTCGCTGCTTCCCATCGACCAAAGTGCGACGTTATGCGGCGTGAATTCTGCTGGTGTCAAACCAAATTGGGATCGCGCGATATTTCTGAACAGGTGGTCATTGGTCAGCACCCCGCCGGGCGCGGGAGTCGGTGACGTGCCATCGAGTTCGCGAACAACGGCTCGTGCGCTGTCGTTGTTCAGCGACAGCAGGTTGAACTCCTGCTGCGATGCTTTGAACAGCTCGCGGAGCGTCGGCCATGGATCCAGGTTCGAGAGGCGTTGGGTGGCAAGATGTTCGAGAATTCCAGCGGGTAGCTCAGAGGCACCCCGGTCGGTCAGGATAACAACCCAGTCGGCTCGAGCACGCTCCGTGAGCGCATCTCTCACAGCGAGAACACTGGGTGCAGTGCGGACGCGAATCGTCTGTCCCTGGAGCTCGAATTCGTCGGCACCGGACCAGACAGGCGTTGCTGCGACCGCCACAACGCCGCGTTTGTACCCCTTGCTGCGCAACTGAGCGAGGAGACTGCGAACGCCGGCGAGGTCGGCTTCAGGTAGGTATGCGGCGACCGTCACGGCCTCACCCACGTGATGGTCACGGTGTATGTGGCACTTGGATGTGCATCGAGGAGCTCCTGCATGCGCTGCTCGACTGCGGAAAACCCTTCCTTCCCCCTGACCGTGAATGTCCCAGATTGACCCGTTGGGTCGGGCGAGGGACTGATGACTTGCGGCACTGCAACCGACGGACCTGGACGCGGCGCGGGTGCAACGCCTTCCTCCAGCCACTTGTCGCGTGCGCGGGTAGCAGAACGCAATGCATCAGCTAGCGGGCGCGCAAGTTCATGTCCGACAAAAGCTTCCTTGACTGCGTCGACGATAACGGCGGCTTGACGTCCGCGATCGTCCTCCACCTCGGCGGCTGTGCGCAGAACATTCAACCGGTCGAGGGAGAACTCAGTGACGGCGTCAGCGACGGCACCGGCTGTTGTTAGAGACTTGCTCGCTTCGTGGCCGGTGCCATGAAGCTCGGCGTCGGCTAGCGCTTGCACCAGAGCAATGTTGTCGAGGTGAGTGACTCGGTTGTCGAGGAGTGAAAACAGATCCCGGGCAATGACCAATCGCCCGCCCGTGGCGGGTAGCTGCAGGTATTCGTAAGCCTGGACGAGGGTGTCGACGAGCCGTGAGCGGTCGGCTCGACCCACAGCCGCGTATTCCTGGACTGCGCGTGCGAACACGGCAACGTTTGTTGCCGTGAGGTAGTCGTTGACGTTCTGACCAGTGAGGGCGTTCCACCGACGGCACGCGTCGAGCCACGACTGGCGCTCCGGCAGCGGTTCGAGGCGAAGGGAAGTGCCTCGCCGGAAGTCACCGATGAGGGGTTCGTCAATGGGGGAGGAGTGCAAGAACCACGATCTCTTGGTTTGGGCAGCCCAGGCGCCGGCAGCCAGGTCGATCATGTCGTCGGTCAGGCCGCGGCGCGGACCGCTATTCGCGATCGCAGTGCGCAGCACCTCGATCGCAACCTCAGCGTCTTCGTCTACGGCGGCTTTCGAGAGCTCCTGGGTGATCCGGTTGCGCCAGGTTGCGAAATGTTCTGGCCCGAACAACAAGTGGGTCTCGGTTGCCTTGGCGAGTGCCAACGGCTCGACGACGCGGCGTGCGACGTCGCGCTCACTTCGCTCGAGTGGGATTCTGCCGTCAACTTGGGACTGCGCCTCCCTGAGGCGCCGGAGAACGAGGTTCAGGTCATTGCGGCTTATGAGCTTGTCTGGGGGTGTGAAGTCAGGATGGTCTGGGTAGAATGCATCGAATGCATCGACGAGAAGCCGATTTACGGCCTCGCCGAGGGTGTTTCCGATTGGCGGCTGCACTGCAAAGCTGGCGTGTAGCGACCGTAGTGGTGGCTGTCCGTCAACGAAGTGTGCGCCGGCCGCGACGCCATAGGCCACTTGCACCGCGTTGTTGAGCTGGCCCCGCACCTGTGATTGCTGCTGCTGCAGAATCGAGCGCGCGGCCGCACGGTCGGCTTCGGAGAGCTCATTGGCATATCCAGCCCAACGGTCACCTGCCAGAACGTAATTCAGAGTGACAAGCCGTCCGAGCTGCCGCGTAACTTTCTCGGGGAAGAAGGTGGGGAGCCAGACGACCGTGAATCGGTCCTGGCCAGTGCGAAGCAACTGTTCGACGCGGTCGTGGTCCTCGGCAGTAGAATGGCCGGCGTCGTCGAAGGGTAGATCGACGACCAGCCTGAGTGCGCCGTCGGTTGACGGCCGGAACGCCTCGTCCGGAAGATATCCATGGTCGCGGACATTGCCGAACACCACTTCGACTTGCCGCTGCGTTCCACGCCAAACAATGGACCTGAGCAGTGCGTTGTCGACTGTGTGCGCAGCGCCGACCACGCCGAGGTGCTCAGCAAGCAGATCCCGCATCAGCTCGCGACGACGTCCGTCAGTGTCCTCACCTTGTGCGCGGGCGATGATGCGTTCGTAGTCAACAGATTCAAGGGTGACGGAGATGATCGGGTTGGGATCGTTTGTGACTGACAGCTCAGGAATCTCGGCTGCCCATTGCTTCACTTTGTTCGTGATCTGACCGACTTGGTCACCTGGAATGAGGCTGATCACGCTGCCGTGGTTCAAGGACGCCAAGCGCGAGGCGTCGATCTGCTTGAGCGCTGGCACATTTGGCGCTACCGCGGACATAAGCAAGGTCTTGGCGATCCGGATATCGGCACGCAGCCCTGGCGGTACGTCCTTATCTGCTGTCGTTTCGGGCACGCCGGCATTCTTGAACAGAAGTGGCCGCAACTTGTCAGTCCACAGCGTGCGAGCGGTCTTGAAAGTCTGTGCCGCAGCATCATTGATGGGAGTCGCGTTTGCACTGTCGATGATGTAATCGAAGGCCTCGCCAACAGGAATGACGTTGTCGATGGTGAGGCGGTCCGCGTTGTCTGCGAGCATCTGCTGCATCACTTTGAGCGCTGTGCGTTCGCGCTGCATCTGCCCGGATAGTGATCGCAGCGTGTCAATGAGGGCAGGGGAGAACGGGTAGGTCAGTTTGAACGCATCCGAATCGGAGCCTCGGTGCTGATCGTCGGTATTCACTCCGTCGAGAAGTACGTCCCACACTTTGGGGCTCCGGTCGAGGCGTGTGAAGGCTGTGTCGAGAGCGGCGGTCGCTTCAGGGCCGTCAGGCTGAAGAAGCCTTTTGTGCGCGATATATGGCAGGTTTTCGTCGCCAAGGCGCACGCTGCCGAAGCGCCCGGCTTGGTGCGCGAATGCCTGCTCGAGCGCTTGTTGGGTTGCGCCGGATTCAGGGCCGGTGGTGAGCCATCGGCTCAGGTCGTGCTGGCGCGCAATGAACGAGGCGATCGGCACGGCGAGGCGTCCGCGACTGGTCTCGACGAGCTTGGTGATCTTCTGCACCTCGGCGTTGAATCTCTCGCGTGACGTGATCATGAAGGTCAGCCAGAGCACAAGTTCGTCGAGCATCAATACAACGCCGTCGTAGCCGAGGGATTTGGCGTGGTCGGCGATGACCGCTAGTCCGTCCTCCAATGGCAGCCAGTCGGTGTTGCGGGTGTAGCTCGTGAAGTACGTCGCGATAAGGGCCTGCTGCAGGCGTGCGCGGTTGGCCGGATCTGCATCGGGAGAACTGGCCGTGGCGTAACTCTCGGCATTCCACGTGCCGGTGCCTTGGCCGAGCGCGCCCCAGTTGACTGTGGAGGTCTGCTGACTCGCTGCGCCGCTCAGGGCTGCAAAAAACTTCTCATCGCCTTCTCCGCGGCGCCGGTTTTCCGCATCGGCGAAAAGTCCGCCGGCTGAATGCAATACCGGCGGCAAGGTGTCAGGGTGGAGCTTCGCGATCTGCCGCAGATACTGATCGAACAGTGCCGATTCAACGCTGTCGGCGTCAAGAAAATGGAACGTGAGCCTGAGAAGCTTCGACTCGGTCAGCTTGGGGTGACGGGCGATAACCGGCTGCAGCTCTGGAATCGACAGTGCCTTGGGCGCGTGCCCAAGGATGGCGTGCAGTACCGCCATGAAATGCGACTTACCCGAACCGAACGAGCCTTCCAGATAGGCCGCCTTGTTTTCACCGGTTCGCAGTGCCTCGTCGACGACCGCGAGCGCTGTCTGAAACGCCTCGACCAAGGCCGGGGTGACGACGTAGGAGTCGATCGTGGCCGAAAGCCGTTCCGCCTCGACCGAATCCGAAAGGCGGAGCACATAGTCGTTGGTGCCGTGTGACTCGGAGATCGCGAATGTCTGCCGCAGCGTGCGTGCGGATGAGGTGGCTGTGCCGGAAAAGGTCACTGCTGGGCTGCCTTTCGGCTAGTAGTCTTGCGGCCGCGAACAGATTTGGTCGGTCGCCAGTTGTGAAGGTCGTCAATCGGGACTCCGACTGCTGCGGACTTTTCTGCAAGGTGGCCGGTGAGATACTCAGCTAGGTCGACTCCGAGATTCTGGTCGACGCCCGAATGCCACTGCCTAACCCAGGGGAGTACCTCTGCGATGCCGGCAACAATAGGTACGAGGCCGGTGAGCGATGTGCCTTCGGTTTCGCGGAGTGCATAGATGGTCGCGAGTGCGAGTCCTTGTTGAGCGTGATTCCACCCCGCCCAGCCGAGTAGCGGGGTGGGGTCGGTGTCGCGCCCAGCGCCAGGGTAGGCGATGAACCGCTCTTTCGGCACGTCTAATTTTCCGCGGTGCGACCAGTACGACTGCTTGACGAAGTCGGTGCCGGTGTATTTCGGTGGGACTGGGATATCGGTGGCCTGGATCAGGCCCGCGTCTTCGTCGCGCTGCATGTCCCAGACACGTTCCCACTCAGCACGTTTGCGTAAACCGGGGTCTTTGTAACGCATAGCAGCGAGGTACGGGACAGCCTCGTCGGCGAGCAACGACACGAGGGATGCAGTGACGGGAGCATCTTTCTGGTCCGCCCAGAGGTCGAGTGCCTCGATGAACTCTGCGTTCTTCTCGACGTAACCAGCAAGCTCTCCCACCGATCGAGGTTGCGGCGTGCCTTGCTGAGTGAACCACAGCGAGGGATCTTCGAGTCTGTCGAGCAGCCAGTCTTTCAGTGCACGTTGGAGTTTGGTGTCCCAACTGTCACCTGCCCATCGGCGCTTGTATTCGGGGCGCTCGAGAAGCCGGATGAATGGGTTGGACTCGATTGCGGCGAGACGCTTTTCAACGAGTTCGCGATACTCAGCTAGCCAGTGCGAAGGGATTTCGGTGATGGGTGTCGAGTCGTGCCGGGTGAACCACGCGGTTTCAGTCTCGCCAGCCGCCATCTTGCGGGCGAGTACGATTTCAAAGGCGCGCTCGCCCAAAGCAATGCCGGGCGCCTGCTGCGCCTGGAGCGTGAGTTCGTCGTCGATGAGGCCGTAATTGCAGTAGACCTCCCAGTCGAGTTCTTCCTGCTCGGCGATCATCATTGCGTGGATCCGCTCGTGATCGGCGCGTGCAGTATCGATTGTGGGGCGGGTAGCCCTGTAGGCGTCAAGCGCCGCCGCGGGTTCCCGAGTGGCGAGCTGTTGGGCGAGGGTGTCGATGCGGCGTCCACGTTCGAGGGGCGCGATCTTGGGGAGAGGAAAGTCTTGGAGAGTGGTACCGGTGAATTCGTAACGAGGTTCCCACGACTCATCTCCGATGCCCCCGCCAATGCCGCCGTTCCCTTTATTGTGGCTATTCTGCTTGAGCCAAAAGCAGGCGGTCGAGCTGTTTAGGGTGCCGAGCAGGCGGAGGTGGTCGTCCTCGGTCGCATCCTTCGGCAATTTGATCACCGGGGCGGAACGAATAAATAATGAACCTGTACGTTCGAGTAGAAAATGATTATGAGTACTGACAAACGCAAAACTTATGATCATTGGCGCTACAAATCTACGTTTGTTTAGTTGTGAGAACTCCCACCATTGTAGACCTTGCTCCTCTTGATTCCCCGAAAGAGCTATCCGATTTCTTAGGAGGACGCGGACAGTCCAGAGGAGCTGTTCCGAGGCTGGGTCAATTGACGCGTCACCCTTTTGGCTGTATGTGCACAGCGCAAACCGGCTCCGGTCCGCGTTCCAGTCGCGAACCATCCACCCCGCGATGAATGGCCGCTGTAGCTCGGCTTTGATTCTTAGTCGCCGCATCGTGGGGAGTCCCAGATCATAGGCATCGTCTTCTCTAGTAACAGCCATAAAGCCAAGGTCGGTTGTCAAGTCTCCAAGGGTTAGTTGGGATGGACCGTCTAATGCGCTCAGAAGCTCTACGGCACCGCCTCCCGTCAGGCTCCAAGGGTGCGACCGAAAATATTCCCGTGGGATATCGGCCACAGAGATCCAGGGGCTCTCGTAGCCAGGCTGGTCAATGTGGCTGGCAATCTCGGTCCATACTTGTCCACTCGCTGCGTCTATCGGTGTTCCCGGCTCACCTTGTACGCCAAGTACCGCGCGAACTGTGTTTCTAGCGGCCGATCGATTTCGACCCACGAGAATTAATGTGGGCGTTCCGTGTCCAGGAATGTACGCGCCTGAAGTGTCCGCAACAAGCTGGAGGTCTTTCTTCGTCAAGAACTGCTCTATCAGAGGCGCTCCAAATTCGCGCTTCATGAATGAATTTGAAGTTATCTGGCCAACCCAGCCTGCGCGCTCACCACATTTCGCCAGCTGAAAGAACCGCTCCATGAACGGCACTGTAAGCGCATACTGAGCCTTGCAATAGTGGTAGATCTCTCGGTATCGGATATTCAGCGCTTTATCTTTTACCTGAATGTATGGCGGGTTCCCAATAACGGCGTCGTACTGGCCTGGCGCCAAAAATTTGCTCAGGACTGCTGCATCCTCGGTGCTGTAGGTGAAACCCGCTGCAACGGCATCCTTGTCAAAAGAACTATCGCCGTAATCGAATGCGTCTTTACCGCCCTGCTCCGGCCCGTGCAGCAGAGAATCTCCTGCGGCAAGATTCAGGGTGAACCTCGGCGCCTTTATCAACGACTTCTCGTCACAGGCCTGAAGAGCCGTGACGATAAGCCGGAACTTGGCGATGGCGACAGCAAATGGATTGAGGTCCACGCCGTAAACAGAGGCGAGTGCTTTGTTGACACGGGTGCGCAACTCGAGACCAGGTGCCTCCTTATGCCATTGCTCGACTAGTCTGGCGAATGCGCCAAGTAGGAAATGCCCACTGCCGCAGGTGGGGTCGATGATTTTGAAGCCTTCGAGTGGTCGGTCTCTGAGCGCAGGTTCGAGGGTGCGGTCGAGGATGAACTCCTCGACGAATTCAGGAGTCTGCAGCAGTGCGTACTTCTTTTTCGCGTATTCGGATAAGTCCTGATACAGGTCGCCGAGGAATCGTGTGGAGAGAGCGTCGTCCGCGAAAGACCAGATCAGTTCGCCGTCGTCTCCTGTCTGCCGCCAGAATGCCAGAAGTTGTTGCACCGCGTCAGATGAAGGCGCTGCAATATTCAGTCCGGCATGATCGTCGACCAGCGCTTGAGTGGCGGGACAATCGCGTAGGGCGTTGAACGACTCTTCGAGCCATTCGCGGTACGAAAGGTCCTGATGCGCACGATAGAAGGCATTCTCGGCGTCCTCCGCGCGCTGGCGAAGTCCTCGATCCGGGCCTGCGATCCAGACTGCAGTGTCACCTAGCAGGAGATTGTCTTCGCAGAAGCGTACGAACACCGAGGTAAGAAGCCATCCGACAGCAGCTTGGGTAAGCTGGTCTTCCGACCAATCTGTCCACGATCCGGCCGTTCGCTTCTGTGCAACAGCTTGTCGATGCGTGGCACGCCAGCGCTCAAGCTCTTCGGTGTTCGATTCGAGCCGAGCCCGTATGTCATCGACCAGCAGAGCCACCTGCGGCTTCAACGCAGCCGTCAACTGGGCCCCAGCAAGGGTGGCCAATGCCATCAGATGTGCTCCTTCAATCGACTGCTTGAATCCTGGCTGGCGGCTGGGCTCGCGAGGAGTACTGCTACCTCGTCAGCTCTAACCTGGACGAACTGCTCCGGGCTATTCAGCGGAAGCGAGATGCCGTCGACGCGCGCACCAGGAAGCCCCCCCGACTCCTCCCGCTGCGGCACCAGCACCCACACGGCGTGCTTCGGTGGCGAGGCCAAGTCGGCCCATGTATGAATAACTCCAAGTTGGCCGTACGCCGCCAAGGTCGTTAAGTCGGTCAGCACAACGGGACTACCCTCGCTGGAGACGGTCTCAATTAGAGTCGGAACAGCCTGCGAAACAAAGCCTTTCAGATTTCCACGATCGGCTGCGGCTCCAGCGTCTGCCGCTAGGATCTCGCTCCAATCGATTCCGGCCTCCGTCGCCCGCCGACGAAGCTCGTTGAGCAGAAGATCCGTGACATCGATGTGCTGTGCACCAAACTGCGCGACGAGCGCACTAGCAATGGCGTCTGAGGCACCAAGAGGAATGCCGAGGGCGCGGAAGTTGTGTTCCCGAACGCTCGATGTGAGTACGAACTCAATGTCGGTAGTGCCCGGCTCGCGATGTTGGTTCGTCGCCGTACGAGTATGGCGAGTCGGCACGTGCGAGGCTGGATCGACGGACTCTGTGAATGCGTATCTGCTGGCCGAGCCATCCCAGTGCATGTCAGGCAGTAGCCCAAACACCACATCATCTAAGTCCGGGCGCCGAGGAAGTGCCTTACCCAGGGCCGGGAACCTGGCTGTGAGACGCGATTCCAGCTCCGCTCGACTGAACGAGTCGGATCTCGACAATCCGCGAAGCAGAAATCGGAGGGACTCCACGATCGGTAACTCGCGTGCATGCAATTCATCGCGGGCGGAGAGTGCGACCTCCTTGGAACCGACCGCCGCGATGCGTAGCAGAACGTGGCCCGGAATCTCGACCTCGCTCGGGGCGATGTCGAGAACCGTCGCGGTCGCGGCACGGAGCGGAAGCTCGGCCTCAGCGGGCGATACCAAGAGAGAACCCTGAGAAGACGATTCGGCCACTATCCTCTCTGCGTCCAACGAGAGGACTGCTGGAAGCCTACGGGAGATTGCGGCCGTCGAAATCATTGCGACAGTTCCTGATCCGTGGCGCCGAACCATATGCAGCGTGCTGTCGGTGCTTGAATCGGCGTCGCCATCATCGCTTGGCGCAGGCTGCGAAGCCATCAGCAGGCGCAGGACTCCCAGTGCCGTTCGCTGGGGATTGCTCGAATCGTCGGAATACATCGAGCCAATGAGTTCTCGGGCCAACAGGTCTGGCGTGCTCGCCCCTCCGGACGCTTCCAGCAAGTTCTGCAGCCGTTTGTAGAGTTCGCGGACCGTCGCGATTAATTGAGGGTTCTTATCCCAGAGGTCGGAGAACTCACCGAAGATCTGCGCAATTCGCCCGGACGTCACGTTCGCGAGCGGGGACAGTATTTGATACGTGACGAAAGGATCTTCGGGAGACTGCCCATGTGCGCCGAGCACCAGTTCCACCACTTGCCGGCGGATTGTGGTCGATTTGGTGCCCGCTGCCCGCGCGAACTCCGCTGCGAGAAGGCTCAACGAGGTGATTGTTGGGACGTTGACAGTAGGGACGTCGAGTGTGCGTGCAGGCGCCGCGATCTCCCGCCTCTTTGCAGGCTGCGGCTCTTCCGGGCGGGGTGTCGAGTCGGCCTCGTGTGCCTTGAATACGCCAGCCCAAGCTTCACGCATCGCTGCCGCGGTGTCGAAGCGGCTCTTCGCGCTTCGCGCCAGCGCGATTCGAAAGAACTGGACCAGCGCCTCCGCGCGGGTGCGGCTGAGACCTCCCGCAGTGAAGTCCTCGGGTGTCACTGTGACTTCGTCATGCAGCACGCCTGGATCGCTGACGCCGTCCCCGTACGCGGGCGTCGATGCTGTAGCCATTTCGAACAGAACCACTGCCGCTGAGTATCGCTCTGCTGCAGAGTCGAACGACATACGTAATCCGGTACCCAGGAATGGATCTCGGTATGGTGGCGTCCCCGCATCCAACTGATCAACGGGTGCGCGGGACAGGGAAAAGTCGAACAGGGCAAGCCGTGCCTTAGCGGCCCGCGACTTGCCCTCTGGCTTAGATAGTCCAAGATTCGAAGGTTTGATATCGCGATGCGTGATGCCCGCGGAATCCAGAGCTACGACGGAATCAAGAAGCTCGAGTCCCCAAGACCGCAACTGGCCCTCGCCGAGTGGGGTGTAGCGGACGACATCTGCCAGCGTCTGTTCGCCGCCGTTGCTCAACAACAGCGCGGTGCGGTTTGCCGCCAGCTCGAGTGGTCCCTCGATCAATTCCACGACGCCGGGCACGGGGGGCTGCTGTTGGGCAAGGCGAGTAAGCACTTCGGCTTCGTCTCTCAGACGGCTGACAGCGCTGTCGTCGAGGCCGACCTTTAGAACTCGCAAACGATCGTCATGGTCACGGTCGATAACAAGGACGCCGCGCGCAGTAGAACCTGAGCCGAGAACGCGTACGACCTCGAACCGATCATTAAGCAAAGCGCCAGGCGTTGGGTTGAGGGGATCGGCTTCCTGCTCCGTAGGAGCAAATTGCTGACGGTGACGGTAGTCGCCCAACGCAGTTGCGAACTGTTGTGCGCCGAATCCGGGTCGCCCGGTCTTCTTGTCGGTCTCGACTCGTTTGGTGACCGAAGGCTGGGTCGCCTGCAGCACTAGCTTGCGGAGAGTCTCGTCGACGAATCGTCCGCCCGATGCCGCGAGGTCGAGGCCCTGTTCCTGGCGTAGCCGCTCAAGCAGTGCAGGGCGGTCTCTGGCTGGCGCCTGACCGCCTGATAGGAGAAAGTACGCCAGAGCGCCGAGTGAGAAGACGTCGAGCGCAAGCCGGTCGGCGTCGGGAGCCCAGCGATCTTCGGGAGCCTGATAGACGTCGTCGGCGGGAGCGCTGCTCGATGTCGCTGTGCCAAGCATCGTTGGCGAGCGAGTATCGGCGCTGTGTACACGTCCGGCCCATGACCAGTCTGCAAGCCGGATCTTCACGGTGCCCGCGTCGAGGTCGTCAGTGTGGATCAGCACGGTGCTCGGGCCTAGGCCGCGATGGGCTACCTGGTTTCGGTGCGCGTACCCCACAGCATCCGCGATCTGCGTGAGAATCAGAAGCTGCTGTTCGGCGGTAAGGGTGCGAGTGGCGAGGGCTAGATCGAGCGGCTCGTATCCGGGGGTGTCCGCATAGACGATGACAGTGTTGCCATCGTCGTCCTGTACCAGATCCCTTGGCGCCACGATGCTTTCGTGGCGAAGGGAGCTGAGTAGTGAGTATTCGCGCTCGATCTTGCGATAGGCAGCAGCGCGGGTGTTGTCGGGGGTTCCTTTCCGAAAAGAGACAACGCGTGCCCTGCCCGTGGCCTGCGTGGCTTTGTGGGTGGCGGCCCATTCCTGCCAGTCGTCGCCGGTGGCGAGCGGCGTGCCGGTGATGGTCCACGAGCCGGCGTCTCGCTCGGTGCGCCGCGTTATTCCCAGTTCGCGCAAGGCAAGCGCGATGATGACACTCAGGTCCTCGTCGATTCGTCTGCTATCGGTTGGGGGCTCGAGCAGGCGAGTAGAAATGCCGGGGAGTCCCGTGGTTTTTTCCTGCCCGTCCGGACCGAAAAGGCTCGACTTGGCAAGCTCGGGCAGATCCGTTGTGAACGGCGAACCATGGAGAAAGACTGACTCTTGGACGAAGGGCAGCGCGCGGCGAACCTTCTCGGGGTTGAGCCCGTGCGCGATCGCAACCTTGCGGGCTTCCTCTTCGATCCGGGTAGCTAGTCGCTGGGCTTTGCGTCGAGTAACGAGCAGCGGCGACCTTTGAGTTCGGATTTTTCCGCCCGGGGTCTTGCGAACCCAGCTGCTCTCGGTTCCTCGCAGCTCGCCCGAATAGCTTTTGAGTTCGACAAGATGTAACCGTCGCCGCCCGAGGACGAGAGCATCGATCTCGTGCCACTGGCCGTGGTTGTCCATGAACTCGAAGTTGGTCCAGGCACGGTAAGGAGCGGCCTTCGGAAGTATCTTCCGAAGCATTTCGAGTCCGGCAGCCTCGTGCGCAAAGGCAGACTTCGAGACTTCGATCCAGCGATCTCCCCCCTCAGGCACAGTTCTCCTTCGCAAAACTCACTAGGCGCTATCGCAGACTAGCAACTGAACCGCAGGGCTATATGTCCGTTGCACGACTCAGGTGCGTCGCACCATCGCGAATCGCCCGTTCGAAACTCGACCGATTGGTCTGTCGGTTGATTCCGGGTGGTGAAGGTGAGGCGCCGGTTATGACTTTGACGCCGTTTCTTCGACCAAGGAGGCGATGGTCCCAGCCATCTTGAGCCGGACCGCCATGGAGTACAACGACTTTCAAGTTCGGAAGGAGCGAGAGCACACGAGGTGTGTATGGTGCGGCACGGCGAAGCTCAGATGGAGACGGATTCTTGCCGTCTATCGGGAACGGGCAGATGTTCCACGCAACGCATCGTGACCGCGCGATGTCGTTCCGCCTGCAGGCGTCGAAGATGTTCGCCGCCCCGTCATCGTCGTTGTCGAGGCTCAGAAAGCGCGTATTCGTTAAGCGCGGATCCGCATCTGCCTCTGGCGCCTTCATGACAAAGAGAAGCTCGGCGTTGATGCCACCGAACAGCGGGTCGTTGAGCGGAAGGTTCGGAGACCCCACGTCGAGACCGATCTCCTTGATCAACGCGTTGATCGGCGCTACGTGGGGGAGCGTCGCGTCCCGCGCTCGCTCCTGCCGAACTCTATGGCTGGCAAGCGACCTTGGCGAATTCGGTTCTATCATCGTCCCTCAACATTTTCGAGTCGATGGTCAATCGCGGACGGATCGACCTTGTTACTGCAGCGCCGGTTGGGCGATCCGGTATCAGGTGGAAGTCGCACCTAATCGACACCCTTTGAAGAGCAAGCTGCCGAATTGGTGTCTTTCTCTGCTATCCCGGCGCGGCCGATGTTGTCCATGTGCACGACTCCCAGTGCCTCAGCAGCGCATCGGAATTGGGCCTGACGGAAGGGTCCTTGGGCGCACGGAGTTGCTGGCCCTCCAGCTCTCCGTACTCCGAAGTGCGCAGCGTGGGTAGCACGTGGATCATGCCGTGCGCGTCGACCGCAATCCTCTGCAAGTCGAACAACGTGTGAATGTCGGCGCGCAGCAAGAGTCCGTTGGACACGTGATTTGTATGGTCACCGAAGTATCGGTCGATGTGTGCGGCCTCGAGGACTGCGAGCACCTGCGATCCGGTGACCGCGCAGCGGCCTTCATACGCGTCGACAAGGGCGTCTCGGAACGCGCCTTGGCCGCGACGAACCGCGATCACTTGCTGCGCAAACTTCCGCAGATCTAGGCCTGGTTCGTGCTGAGCACCGATTGGGAACGCAACGTCTCTGCGGTCTGAGCTCGAGACAACTACTTCGCCGAAGAGCGATTTCAGGAAGGCCTGCTGTTTAGGGTCCTTGATCTCAACGCGCCCGTTGCTGGCCGGAATGGGCCGTGGGACTCCTTGAAGCTCCTGCCATGACGCGGCACGGTCTGGCTTCCGGCTGACAACGTCGAGTTCGAATCGGTAGTTGTACTTACCGTCGATCACGTCGTGCCATCGCGCCCGTTTGGACGACGCCAGGATAGGTTGCATCGACGACGTCGCCCGAGTCCACATGACGAGGCCGGTCTTCGCTAACCAGAAGTAGACGTCGTCTCCTGTTCGGATGTCGACGTTCGGTCGCGTATCCCACAGACCATCCTCGACCGCGAAGTCCAAATGATCTGGATACGTATCGGACACAACAAGAATCCAACTCGACAATGCACTGTGCCTAACCGGTATCGCACCGGGTGGGGGCATGTCCTGTCGCGGAAGCCCGTCGGGCCGTGCTCGTTTTTCTAACTACATGGTGGTCGAACTCAGGAGTCGGAAATCAGCCCGCGTAACGCGAGACGTGTTGCGGGATCGGTTGAATAGACGACGGTGCCGACCATGCCGCGCGTGAGCAGCACTTTGTATACATTCCGCACGAGCCGGTCGAATTGCACGTCGGAAACTCTTGTCTTGCTTCGTAGGTCGGGATCTCGATTGGCACCGCGAACTGTGACGAAGCGCCCGTCTCTCCATACGAGATCCGGACCCAGGATCACGCCGTTCCAGTCGTATTCGAAACCTTGCGCCGTATATACGCAGCCGACCTGATCGAAGCCGCCGTCCTCGGTAGCCCATAATGAGGACGGCGGTGCGGCGCCGATTCGCCTGTCACTCTTGCTATTCCAGGGCCGTGCCCAGTCGCCGATTCGGACATCGGCGATCAGCGAACCGTCCTTTTGCGCATCGCTCCACTGCCAGCAATAGCCAGCGGTCATTCGCGCCGAGTGTCCTCGAGACATCTGCTGTCGCAGTAGGTGTTCAACTTCCTCCGGGGAATCTGCGACCTGAACCGAAAACTCCGGATGCCCAGACCATTTGACTGGTCTGTCATCGATAAGTCCGAGAAGTTGTTTCGCCCACTGCACGTATTCCGAGCTGCCTCCGCACCGAAACTGCTCCCCGAGATGCACATGCTGCGTGTCCAGGCCGAGTGAGCGCGCATATGCCTTTATTTGCTTGACGGTGCCCATCTCGCCGGGCCGAACGATTTGATGCTCGTCGAGTAGAAACACGGGAACTCTTGCAGCGGAGATGAGTTCGTCCACTTGCGGTCGTTCTGTTCGGTGTTCGGCTTTGGTGTAGCGATTGGCAGAAGTCGCGCGAATACGGTGCGCCTCGTCCAAGAGCAGTACGTCGATGCCGTTCTGCTCTGCGTCGATGAACTGGTTGAAGTACTTGAACATCTTTTGCACTCGCGGTGCGCGTCTTCCGGCTACTCGTCGGAGCGTCGTCGTGAATGAACGTGAACCGGTGGCGTGCAGGACAGTTCGGCCGCGGCGCGCAAGTTCACCTAGCAGCGATAACGCGATGACACTCTTGCCGCTTCCCGGCCCACCGGTGATAACGATGACGCGCTTTGTGTCGTTTGCTTGAGCCTGCTCGATCGCGTGCAGCACAAGATCAACCGCGAGCTGCTGATTGCCGAGCAGCCGAAACTGCCCTCGGTTCTGCACTTCCGCGGCTGCGACAGCGAGCAATTGACGTGACGGAGCCACTGAGGTCCGGATCAATGTGTCAGCAGCGGCGCTACCCCTGATACCTGGCGTGAGGCGCGATCGAAGGAAGTCGATCATGGCGACTCGATCGGAGGCGGTGAACAGTGTTCCAGTCGTACTAACCGGAAACGAACGGAGATCTGCGGTAGCGTCTGGGTCAGTTGCGTTGTGCAGAAACGCAATCCCGGCAAGGGAGTCTGGCTGGTCGCGAAGAGCGCCGGCAAAATCGGCGAGGTATTCGCAGTAGCCGCGGACTTGAGCGACTGGGTGGAGTCGCGGTCCGCCTGCCATGCCGCGAACCTCTACGAGTTCGTCGTTGTCCTCCCAATGGAAAGCTGAAGACCATTGCTTCAGCTCCACTACGACGTAGGACGCCGCGCCAGTCTTCGGGTGAGTTCCAGCAAGGACAATGTCAGCGCGCTGCGACGTCAGGGGTAGTTGGTACTCGATCAGCATGTCGACGGAACCCAGGTCTGCGTCCTGCAGAGTGCGGGCAAGAATCGGTAGGCTTTCGCTCCACGACCGGCGTTCGGCCTCACCGACCCGGTGGCCGGCCTGGGAAATCATCTGCTCGACCAACTGCTCCGCCAGCGAATCGGGGTGGGCAATGCCCGCGACCCGATCGGCTGTTGTGCGTAGCAATGTCACAGAAATGTCCCCCAGGCAGCACGAATTAACGTGCGGATGGGGACATGTCCTCGGCGTGCAGCAGCACATTGGAAGTCCGTCGGACCGCGGGTGTCAGGCTATCTGACTTTGAAATTCGCTGTGCGGAGGACAGTCTTGGGAGTCGCGCAGGTGACCACGGCACCGCCCTGACCTGTGAAGAGTGTTTTCGTGGGGGCGGGTGCTGAAACGGGCATAGTTGTCGGACGCCGCATCTACGATGATCCCGCCGACCGGAGAGGAACTAATGCCAGACTCGAGCGTCCTATCGAGAAGTCGCTATCGGACGTCGTACTTGCCATCATCGACGGTGACAACGACCTTGACGACGCCGCCAGGTTCCTCGGCTTTGCGTCGATGACGACCGACAGTGCTCTCGAGACGGGATGACTCCGGCGCGAGTGAGCGTCCAGATACGGAGAAAACGTCGGTATGCCAACTTCGACTGTGTGTCAACTAGCCTGCCGCTTTCACGGTAATTCCTTCGGAGTTGGTGTCGTACATGAAGAAAGGTGC
>NZ_JBIMSN010000073.1:0-2574 GCF_043944905.1 Antrihabitans spumae | reverse complement strand
TCAGCTTCCCCCGGACTCTGTCCGGGATTAAGCGTGTCCAACACGCGGGGGCAAGGCCCCGACCAGCTGCAAGAACAAGCCCGACTCTGACTGAGGGTCGTAGGTGCGATCTGGGAGAAATATGTCGTACCCGGCGGATCGGCGGCTACTGAGCCGAGCCTTCGCCATCCCAGGAAGAGCATCTTCGTTGAGATATCTGAGCACTCTCGTGCCGCGCGACAAATCGTCCTCAATGCTGAGGATCATCTTCCTCATGGGGCAGATTGCCTAACTTCTCGTGAGCGTCGATCTCAGCCCAGATCGAATGTGGCGCCCCGGATTGGCGGGCGGAAACTCAAGGACATTAACTTCCTTTCGCGGGCAGGTGGCGCTTTGATGACGCTCAGCGAAATGCTCAGACTTGCTCGGAGAAAGTGCCACCTGTGAGCTGTGTTCACTGTAGTGGTTGGCGGCTTCCAGTTGTTGCTCTTCGGAGGGTTTTCGACCGTGCGTGGAGGTCGAGTATCGAGGCGGCGCTGAGGTGTCACGGAGAACCTCTGCCCATTCTCCGACGGCCAAGGTTGGTCGTGATCACGACGCTGTTTTCATATACCGTTGCGCCACAACCTGAGACAACGCCGAGGCGGCCTCACCCGGCAGTTGTAGGTAGCCGAGTTCGTCGACGACCAACATCGTGGGACCGGCGAAGAACCGAATCGTTGTCGCCCACCGGCCTTCGATCGCAGCGCGGTGGCAGCGGCCCCGAGGTCGGCGGGCGGTGGCGAAATTAGTGCGGTGGCCGGCGTGGGCGACAGCGCGCGCCAAACCTACCGACATATAAGTCTTCCCGACGCCCGGTGGCCCGATCAGCAGAATGTTGGTGCGGTCTCGAGGCAACGGCAGGTCCCGAGCTCGGCGATCAGCTTGCGGTCCAGGCCTGGGGCGGCGTCATAGTCGAAATCGTCAGGATGCCGGTGTGGGTAGCCATTCCAACCGAAGCCGGCCGGTCAGGCGCCGAACCTCGGGCGCCGCCACTTCGATGGTCAGCAGTTCTTCGAAGGCAACGCTCCGGCCGCGCCGTGCAGTTTCAGTACCGCCAGGTGTCCACGCAAGCGTTGGTAGAGGTTCGCTGCTGCGGCAGTGTTCGGCGCGGGCCCTGCGTCTGTGGTGGCGGTGACGGGTCCGGTGGTGGTCCTGACAGGGTGTTCCTTCCGTGCGCAGCACGCTCGTCGGCGGACAGATCGATCACTGTTGGCACCGGGTGTCGAGACGGTATCGGGTTGGAAATTGTTGCGGCGCAATGTTTGCGCCGCAGCCATGAGTCAGGTCCGGGTGGAATCCGTTCCTTGCGGCGATGCGGTAGACCGCCGCCGCTGCTGGCACCGGCAAATCGCGGCGTGCTCGAGGGCGTAGACGTGGCCGTGGTCGCGGACCATCGACTCGGCACCGTCGGCACCGTCGGCAGCGGGCGATGGTGTTCTGGGAGGTGGTGACGATGTCGATCACGTCCGACCCCAACACTCGTGTGACACTGACCTGTGCCGAGGCAAGTTCCGGAGGCGCCGAGTACCGATTGCCACCGTAAGACACAACGCCTGGCGTGACACCGTGCGTGATTCGGTCAGAATCGCTGGACCGGCCGCAACAGGAGGTGCTGACAGCGGTTCGGCCGCAGCGACTGTTGCCACCGAGGATTTACCATCGGCGGTGGGTCGTAGCCGGGTGTCGCCACGCAGGGAGCAAAACATGGCGAGGCATTGTTGGGCTTGTTCGACGGTGACGTCGTCGGACGATGTGCGCCACCATCGTTGGGCGGCATTGTGATTGGACTTCTCGACCACACCTTTGCGGTTGCCTGAGCGGAACGGGCAGATCGATACCGCGACCGCGTGGTGCTTCGCGACACCAGCGAACCTGGCTGTCACCTGCCTGATTCAGGGTGACAGACCGTGGCCATCCGGTCGAAACGCCAACTACGATTGAGCCCGCCCAGCTTGCGGGAGACCCGGTCGAGCCCGTCAACCAGGTGCGGTGGCGTCGCGGCGGGTGCCAGGACACCGCGCCATCGCCCGGAGTGAGCGAGTGATCCGACCAGCAGATGCCTTTCAATCCCCGCTCCTAGGAGGGCCTGCGGGTTCGGCAGATCGACCCAGTCCCATTGGGTTTCGTCCCCGGGCGAGTGTTGGATCACCGGTTGACCACGTACGCGCAACCCCGGCAATCCTAATGGAATATGCAGCCGCGGCTTACGGGTAAAGACGGGATGTCCCTCCTACTTACTGGCCCGGGGCAGGCGGCGACGGTCGTCGTCAATGACGAAGCCATCGGGTAGGGGTTTGAATTTTCCCCCTGTAACCCTGTGCGCAGAGTGGTGCTCGCGAAGTGTCCAGTAGTCGACTTCGCCGATAACGACGTAGTCGTGCGTACCTCCTCGCAATCGGACGACATCGCGGTCCCACTCGTTCGCATGGGGGGCTCTTATTCGTGTGTCGCCGTGAGTTCGGCAGTTGACCTGGACGACGTAGGCGTGGACGTCTAGCCTGCCGCTTTCACGGTAATTCCTTCGGAGTTGGTGTCGTACATGAAGAAAGGTGC